>NZ_JBFODV010000143.1:0-10484 GCF_040908495.1 Aeromonas sp. R1-1
GCTGGAGCGTTACGGGAGGGGGGTGAATATCAAAGCATGTTTGCATGAGGCGCTGGGGCGCCCCATGCAACACGTAATTGGGACATAGCCTTTTTCAAGACCAAAACTGGTCGTATCAACCATTTGTTGGGTATCATCAGGTATCTCTTCATGGATGAGGCACGCGCCTGTGATCACTCCCTTCACCTATCTTCCTCCTGCTATTGAAAGCCGGGATGCCACGCTGGCCGAAGCCCTTGCCCAAGGGCTGCCGTTGCAACTGCTGCTGATCGCTGAAGAGCAGAAGGAGTCCTTGCTTTCGCTGCCCGCCCTTGCGGGTCTCCAGACCCAGCTTGCGCTGGGGAAAAAAGCGCCCTTTACCCTGATGCATGGCAATACCCTGTTGCAGGTGATGTTTGTGGCCGGCAGTGTGACGCGGGATCACCGCCTCTATAAACAGATCAGAGGCTGGATTGCTCCTCTTTCTGGGCTCAATGTGGAGCGGCTCGGGCTGCATCTGGAAGGTTTTTCCCCCTCCGAGCGAGTGATGCTGGCCGAAGTGATGTTATCGGCCCTGCTTGCCGCCAATATTTCGTTGCCCACCAGCAAGCGCCGCAGTGAAAGCAGTTGGGGCTATCAGCAGATCAAGGTTTCACCCGCGGTGGTGCTGGACTTGGCGCGCCTTTACAGCGAAGCGGGGGGTAACGGGTTGGCTCGCCATCTGGCGGTGTTGCCTGCCTCCGAGCTGACGGCCGCCAGCTATCGCGAGTTTGTCAGCAAGCTGGCGCAAGATGAGGGGTGGCAGTGCCATCACTATGATCAGGCGCAGCTGGCCGAGCTGGGGGCGGGGGCGTTTCTGGCCGTTGCTCGTGGCTCGGAAGACAATCAGGGGGCCATGGTCAAGCTCAGCTACTATCCACCCAAGCCGGTGCGCCGTATTGCGTTGGTGGGCAAGGGGATCTGCCACGACTCTGGCGGTTACAACCTCAAGGTCTCCGGCAGCATGTATGGCATGCATCTGGACATGGGGGGCAGCGCGGTGGCGCTGGGGGCCCTCTACGCCATCAGCCGAGCTCAGCTACCCTACGAGGTACACTGCTGGCTGGCCATTGCCGAGAACCATATCGGCCCTCACGCCTATCGCCCCGGTGAGGTGGTGACTGCCATCAATGGCACCTCCATCGAGGTGGTCGATACCGATGCCGAAGGGCGAATGGTATTGGCCGACACCCTGGCGATGGCGGTGCAGGATACTCCGGATCTGCTGCTCGATTATGCGACCCTGACCGGGGCCTGCAAACGGGCGCTGGGTAGCCGCTACAGCGGTGTCTTTACCAATCGCAGCGAATGGATGGCATCACTGGTCAATCTGGGTCAGCGCAGCGGTGAGCGGATCTGGCCCTTCCCGCTTGATGACGATTACGACGACAACATCGAGAGCGAGTGGGCCGATTTGTTGCAGTGTGCACCGGGCAGTTCGCCGGATCACATTGATGCGGCCCGTTTCCTCGCCCACTTCGTGCCCGAGCAGACTCCCTGGCTGCACTTCGACCTGAGCGGTTTTCGCAACAAGGGGGGCAATGGGGTGGTCTCCAGCGAAGTGACCGGCTTCGGCGTGCGTCTCACGCTCGATCTGCTGGCCAGCCCGCTTGGCAGAGTTGGTCGCCAAGCCTCTGAACAATCTGAATGATTACAAGGATTTCTGTGAAACAACCAAGCTATGACTGGGTGCTGTTCGATTTGGATGAAACCCTGCTCGATTTTCCGGTCGCCTCTGCGCTGACTCACACCTTGCAGATCTATGGCGTACAGGCTGATGACGCCAGCATGGCGCAGTACCACACCCTCAACCACGGGCTCTGGCAGCAGTACAATGATGGCGAGATCGATGCCACGGCGTTGCAGCAGACCCGCTTCTCCCTCTTTGCCCAGCAGGTTGCCGCCGATCCCATGGCGATGAACAACACCTTTCTGGAGCAGATCATTGCCCTTAGCATGCCTCTTGAAGGGGTGGTCGAGACCCTGCAGCAGTTGCGCAGCAAGGTGCGGATGGGGATCATCACCAATGGTTTCAGCGTGCCTCAGCGGGGGAGGCTCGGCAAACTGGGCTGGAGCGAGTGGTTCGAGCCGCTGGTGATCTCCGACGAAATTCGGGTGACCAAGCCGGCGCCAGCTATTTTCCAGCACACCCTCTCCCTGATGGGGCAGCCAGATCCGGCCCGGGTGCTGATGGTGGGGGATAACCCGAAAACCGATATTGCCGGGGCGGCGGCGCAGGGGCTGGCAACCTGCTGGTACAACCCGGCGCGGCAAGCGGGCGAGTGCGATGCAACCCACGAAATCCACCACTTCGCCCACCTTGCCGACATTGTGCTGGGACGCTGATAGCCAGGCTTAACCCATCACGTTATCGGTGACCAAAACGTCCTGGCAAGTTGCAACCAGGGTTGTTTGAAACAGGATTGGGTTTGCTTGAGACTGCAAGGGGAGCTGATGCTCCCCTTACTTATGAGTGTTTTCCTGTGAATGCAGGGATCTGAACTGGTAGCGATCGAGGATCTGCTGATAGTCGGGGCTCTGTTTCAATTGATCGATAGCCTGATTGATCCGCTGCAGTTGAGCCTCTGTGGTGCTCTCTTTGCTCAGCATCAGGTGAACCGGTGTCTGTTCGATATGCAGCAGAATATACAGCTTGTCCTGCACGCCATCCTTACCCTGCCACTCCTGCAGTCCGTGGGGATCCAGAATAAACCCCTGGATCCGTCCCCCTTGCAACATCTTCAGCAGCTGATCCAGCCGCAGGCGCATCTGCAAACGGGGCTGCAGCTCGGGCCTTGCCATCAACTGGCGGAAGGTATTGCCGTAATCAAAGCCCTTGAGCACCCCGATATGAAAGTCAGGGGTGTTGATCAACTGCTCCAGGGTGGTGATCCCGCGCCAGCGATCGGCATCTTGCCGACGGATGACGATGGCCGTCTCCTCTTCCCGATAGGGGTGGCTGAAGCGGGCATATTGCTGCCGCTCGGCGGTGATATTGGCTGACATGGCCAGTTGAACTGTGCCGAATTTCAGCTCGTGCAGCACGCGAGCCCAGGGCATTTCACTGAATTTGGCCTGATAACCGGCCCGCAGGAAGATGGCGTTGAGCAGCTCCACATCCAGTCCACGGAGCTGTTGTTGTTCATTGCGATAACTGAAGGGCTGCCAGTCGACCCAGCCCACGACCAATGACTCCTGTGCCGTAGCCTGGCAACACAAACACCATAACAACAAGAGTCTGTACACAACGCATACCCTCGAACAGGCTGATACGGTGAGTATTGGACAGGAACGACGGAGTAACCAGTGCTGAGGGTTGAGCGGATGCACAGATGTGCATCCCTCACAATTCGTGGGCGTGGAATCCCTTGCGATAGCGGGCTTCGCAGCGCGGGCAGCGTTGCAGGGTCGGATCCTGTTCCAGCTGTTCGATGGAAAGCGGCTCTTCACAATCGGAGCAGAGGCCATAGAGGCCGAGATCCATCTGGCAGAGTGCCGCATCGATCCGCTTGAGGCGGGCCACGCTCTGCTCAACCTTCGGCAGATCCAGCCGGCTGGTCAGTTCCACCAGTTGATCCTGCTCGCAGTGACCGACCTGCTCGGCCCACTCGTCACGGCGGCAGGCTTTGAGCTGACCGATCAGCGTTTCTCGTACTTGGGCCCAGTCTGACAGCAGGCGATTACGCCAGACAGTCAACTGTGCTTGCGTCATTTCACACACATTATCCCCCACAGGACAGACGACAGATTCGGGGCAGTATAGGGATCCGATAACTCTATCAAGATGATATGCGTCAAGTTAAACGTGGTTAGCCGTGGCTTTTGGCTGCTTGCAGCAGGGCATCGCGGATGGGAGCCGTCTCTTTGAGCACCCGGATCTCCTGAAACAGCTGGTCCGCTTCGGGATATTCCCGCTTGAGATAGCTGAACCACTGTTTGATGCGGCTGGGGTAGTAGTCGGCTTTTTCGCTGGCCAGATCCTGCTCGGTATAGCTCACCATCAACTGCAGCACCTTGGCCCAGCTCATGTGCGGGCAGCCGGTTTTCATCACGTTGGCCAGATTGGGCAGGGAGATGGCGCCGCGCCCGACCATCAGGGCATCG
This sequence comes from Aeromonas sp. R1-1, assembly GCF_040908495.1. Taxonomy (NCBI): domain Bacteria; kingdom Pseudomonadati; phylum Pseudomonadota; class Gammaproteobacteria; order Aeromonadales; family Aeromonadaceae; genus Aeromonas; species Aeromonas sp. R1-1. The sequence continues at coordinate 4,123 of NZ_JBFODV010000143.1, forward strand.
CAACCCGAGACCCTGGCACAAGCTAGGGCATCTTTGTGATCCCAAATTTCACCGTTGGCGGTGACGGGGATGGGCAGGGCGCGGCGAATGGCGTCCACATATTCCCAGTGGGCGGGGGCCTTGTACCCTTCGCGCTTGGTGCGCGCATGAACGGCCAGCTCGTTGGCGCCCCCCTGGAAGACCGCCTGAGCGTTCTCCAGATAGAGATCCTTGTCATCGTAACCGAGGCGAATTTTGGCGCTCACCGGCAGATGGGCGGGCACCGCCTCGCGCACCGCCTTGACGATGCGGTAGATGGTCTCGGGCTCTTTGAGCAGCACCGCACCGCCCTTGCTCTTGTTGACCGTTGGGGCTGGACAGCCGAAGTTGAGATCGACGCCGGGGGAGCCCAGCTCGATGGCGCGCAGGGCGTTCTCGGCCAGCCACTCGGGGTGTTGCCCCAGCAGTTGCACCCGCACCGGGGTGCCTGCGCGGGTTTTGCCATCTTGCAGCAGTTCAGGGCAGAGGCGGTAGAACACCTTGGCGGGTAGCAGCTGATCGACGACCCGGATAAACTCGCTCACGCAGAGATCGTAATCATTGACGGAGGTGAGTACCTCCCGCATCAGGTGATCCAGTACCCCCTGCATGGGGGCCAAAATAACGCGCATAACGGCTTTCCGACGAGAGTGGCAAGAAAAAAGAGCGCAGATTGTAGTGGGGTTGCGGCCCGCTGTCAGCACCCGCTCAAACTCTGTTAGGCTAGAGGGAGATAAATCACGCAAGGAGAAGGAATGAAGCGTTGGTGTCTGATGGCGCTCGGGTGGCTGGCATTTGCCACCGGTATCGTGGGCATTGTGCTGCCCCTGTTGCCGACTACCCCCTTCATGTTGCTGGCTGCCGCCCTGTTTGCCCGCTCGTCGCCCCGTTTTCATCGCTGGTTGCTGACCCATCCCTGGTTTGGCCCGCCCATCGTGGATTGGCAGCAGTATCGCGGCATTCGTCGTCAGGCCAGACGGCGCGCCATTATCTTCATTCTGCTCACCTTTTCGGTGTCGCTGGCGGTGGTGCCACTGCTTTGGGTCAAGGGGCTGCTGGTTGTCATAATGGTGATCCTGCTCACCTGGTTAATGCGCCTGCCGGTGCTGGAGCCAGTTGCAATGGTGAAGTGAAGTCCCTAAGCTATTGCAGCAATAATGCTATGGAGTCGGCCTGTCATTTTTGCGTGACAGGCTTTTTTATTTCCCGCAGAAGGGAATTGAGAAAAAATGGCCACCCCTGGGTCAAAAAATAAGCGGTCAACACATGAATCCGGAAACCCTGAAATTTATCGAAGCAAGCATCAAGACCATTCCCGACTATCCGAAGCCGGGCATTCTGTTTCGTGACATTACCAGCCTGATCGAGAACGCCGAGGCCTTCAAGGCCACCATCGATCTGCTGGCCAATCATTATCGTGATCAAGGGATCACCAAGATTGTTGGCACCGAAGCTCGCGGCTTCATCTTTGGCGCACCAGTTGCCTATGCCATGGGGCTGGGCTTCGTGCCGGTCCGCAAGCCGGGCAAGCTGCCGCGCGAAGTGATCGAGGAGTCCTATGCCCTCGAGTACGGCACCGACACCCTGCAACTGCACACCGATGCCATCGTCCCCGGTGACAAGGTGCTGGTCGTGGACGATTTGCTGGCGACCGGTGGTACCGTCGATGCGACCGTCAAGCTGATCCGCCGTGCCGGTGGTGAAGTGGCCGATGCGGCCTTCATCATCTCCCTGCCGTCTCTGGGTGGCGATGCCCGTCTGACTGCCGCTGGCATCAAGGTGGTCTCACTGGTCGAGCTGGCCGGCGAGTAATGCCTCTTCGGCCCGATCCTCTGCATCGGGCCTGCATTGAACCGGTGCCCTTGCGGGCATCGGTTTGAAAATCAAGCGATCCCTCCCGCTCTGACCGATAGCCGATACAGCCAGCCCGCCATTTGTGTTAGCATCCGGCCTCAATGCCCTGTCTTCCCTGCATGATGGATTTATGAGCTATCAGGTTCTGGCGCGTAAATGGCGCCCCCATACGTTTGAACAAGTGGTAGGCCAGCAACATGTGCTGACCGCCTTGACCAACGCCCTGGATCAGGGACGGCTGCATCACGCCTATCTGCTGAGCGGTACCCGTGGGGTCGGCAAGACCACCATCGCCCGTATTCTGGCCAAGAGCCTCAACTGCGAACAGGGGATCAGCAGCCATCCGTGTGGCGTCTGCGATACCTGCCGCGAGATCGATCAGGGCAACTTTGTCGACCTGCTGGAGATTGACGCGGCGTCCCGCACCAAGGTGGAAGATACCCGCGAGCTGCTCGACAACGTGCAGTACCGTCCGGCCCGTGGCCGCTTCAAGGTCTATCTCATCGATGAAGTGCACATGTTGTCGCGCCACAGCTTCAACGCGTTGCTGAAAACCCTGGAAGAGCCGCCCCCCTATGTGAAGTTTCTGCTGGCCACCACGGATCCGCAGAAGCTGCCCATTACCATTCTCTCGCGCTGCCTGCAGTTTCATCTGAAGAGTCTGGATCAGACCCAGATTGCCAAGCAGCTCGAATGGGTGCTGGATCAGGAGGGGCAGCCGTTTGAGCCGCGCGCCCTGCTGGCACTGGCCAAAGCCGCCGACGGCAGTATGCGCGATGCCCTGAGCCTGACCGATCAGGCGCTGGCCCACGGTAACGGCAGCGTGCGCCTCGACAGCGTGCTGGCGATGCTGGGCACGCTCGATCACCGCCATCTGCACCAGCTGCTGGAAGCCATTTTGCGGCAAGATGCCCCCGCGACCATGGCCAAGATCACCGAGATCGCCACCCTGGGCCCCGATTTTGATCAGCTCCACGCCGAGCTGGAAGGCTTGCTCCATCGCATCGCCATGGCCCAGCTGCTGCCTGCCAGCGTGCAGGAGCAGGGGGCGGATGCCGATGCCCTGCTGCAACTGGCCAAGGCGATGAGCCCGGAAGAGGTGCAGCTCTGCTACCAGATTGTGCTAGGTGGCCGTAAAGATCTTCCCTGGGCTCCCGATGGCCGCACCGCGCTGGAGATGACCTGCCTGCGGATGCTCGCCTTCTCCCCAAGGCGTGATGCCCTGCATCCGGCCAGCCTTACTGCGTTGCCCCCGTCAATGACGAGCAGTACGGCGAGCAGCGCCATGCCGGTTGGCACCTTGCCGGGAAAGCGCCCGGCCGCTGAATCGGCCGCAGTGGCACCGATCAGCGGCGCCGTGACCGCGGTTGATGTTTCCCTGCCTGCGATGACGGATGACATCGGCAACCCCGCCGACAGCGAGGAGGAGGCGCAAGCCGCCGAGCTGTTCAGCCAGCAGGATGAGTTGCTGCGTGAAGCCGCAGGCATGGGGTATCAACCCGAGCCCGCGTTGCCACATGCGCAGCCTGATGTGTCTGGGCACTCAGCCGCACAGCCAGCAGATGCGGATGAGCGAGCGTCTGTCGCAGCCGATACCGACTATTCCCGTGGCGAGCCGCTGACCGCCGCCTTCGAGCCTGCAGCCGAGCCCGCGCTCGAACCGACAACCACGCCGGTTAGCGCACCTGAAGCTGTTTCAGCGGTATCGAGCATGCAGAGCCTGCTTGGCAAGCGAAACATGCTGCGCAGCCGCCAGCGTGGTCAGGATGCCCCGGCGGCGCCCGCGCCGCGCGCGGTGCCGGTTGCGCCAGCTCGTCCTGTCGCGCCCGCTGCTGCTCCGGCCGTTACCCAACAGCCAGCTCCGGTCGGCCAACCGGCCGGGCAGGGGATGGCGACGATGGGACACTATGATGATCTGCCACCGGTGGATCTCTATGGCGACGGTTACGAGCCGCAGGTTGATAACGGCGATTACGAAGAGTACCTCAATCAGGGCTTTGCCGAGCAGACTCAGGTGATGAGCCACGCCCCTGTCACGGCACCGGCCCAGCCAACCGATCTGCCACCCTGGGATCTCGACGGGCAGCCGAGCTATCGACCCGGTGAGCGCAGCGCTGCGGCGCCAGCGGTGACGCCCACCCCAGCGACCCAGCCGCCCGTTGCCAGCACGGCGGTGGCTGCTGCCCCTGTGACGCAGGATGAACCCCCTCAGCCGGTGATGGAGACCATCGACTGGGATGAGCTCGAGAGCGACAGCGAGCCGCAAGAGGGAGAGGCGACTCGCCTTATCCCCTCCTCGCTGCTCAATGGTTGCGGCGACCCTTGGGCCGAGTTGATCGCTCACACTCAGGTGGGAGGGCGGCTGCGCCAGCTGGCCATCAACTCGGTGATGACGCGGGAAGGGGATAAAGTCCTGCTAACCCTCAAGCCCGAGCAGCGCCATCTGGTGAGCGACAAGGCGCGCGCCGATCTGGCCGAGATCATCGGGCCAGCGCTGGGTCAACCGGTGCAGGTCGAGGTGACGCTCGGTGTGGTGCCTGACCAAGAGACCCCCCTCGAGATCGAGCACCGCCTTTATCTCGGGGTGCGCGAGCAGGTGACCCGGGACCTAGAGCAGGATCCCAACGTACAGTTTTTAGTTCAGCGGTTTGGTGCCGTGCTTCATCACGAGAGCATCGAGCCCCTCAACCGCTAAATTCCGTGGCCGGGAGCTTGCTTCCGGTTGAAAAGCAGTTTGGCTGTCCCCATCTAGGACAGACAAGCCCACAGCCCGGCGCTGGATGCCGGATTTCAAGACGAGAGATGACATATGTTTGGTAAAGGTGGAATGGGGAACCTGATGAAACAGGCCCAACAGATGCAAGAGCGTATGCAGAAGGCGCAGGAGCAGCTGGCTCAGATGGAAGTGACCGGTGAAGCCGGTGCTGGCATGGTCAAGGTCACCATGACCGGTAGCCACAGCGTCCGTCGCATCGAGATCGACCCCTCCCTGATGGAAGATGACAAGGAGCTGCTGGAAGATCTGGTCGCCGCCGCTTGCAACGATGCCGTGCGTCGTGTGGAAGAGCAGAACAAGGCCAAGATGGGCGAACTGACCGGTGGCATGCAACTGCCGCCAGGCTTCAAGATGCCCTTCTAAGGCGACTCTCCCCGCGCATTCTTGCTCCCTTGTCGCTGGCCATTCGGGTCACGGCAAGGGGGACGGCCGAGAGACCCAAAGACGCAGCGTTATTGCTCAGGCGATAGGCTGCGTTTTTTTATGGGCGCCATGCTGGCGTGGACGGGCTCTAGTTATCCCTTCTGGGGAGAGGTTGCTACAGAGCAGGCCGATTACGCCATGAAACGTAGCCGCCTTGCTAAGGCGGCGCTATTTGTCGATACCCGCTATCGGATATCCCGGTTTGGCGTGGCCGGGCGGGATCGGCATAATGGCGGCTTGCCGTATCGAGGAGATTGTATGAAATATATCGGAGCCCACGTCAGTGCGGCCGGCGGGGTGGAGAATACCATCGCCCGCGCCCAGGCCATCGGGGCCAACGCGTTTGCCCTCTTTACCAAGAATCAACGTCAGTGGCAGGCGGCCCCCTTGTCGGATGCCACCATTCGTGCCTTCAAGGCGGCCTGTGACAAGGCCGGTTTTCTGCCGGAGCAGATCCTGCCTCACGACAGTTACCTCATCAATCTGGGCCACCCGGATCCCGATGGTCTGGCCAAATCCCGCGATGCGTTTCTCGACGAGATGAAACGCTGCGAGCAACTGGGGCTCTGTTATCTGAACTTCCACCCCGGTAGCCATCTCAAGCAGATCCCAGAGGCGGCCAGCCTCAAGTTGGTGAGCGAGTCCATCAACTGGGCGCTGGAGCGCAGTGAAGGGGTGACGGCGGTGATTGAGAATACCGCAGGGCAGGGGACCAACCTCGGCTGGTCGTTCGATCACCTCGCCACCATCATCGAGCGGGTGGAGGACAAGAGCCGGGTCGGGATCTGTTTCGATACCTGCCACGCCTTTGCCGCCGGCTACGATTTGCGCACCGCCGAGAGCTGCGCTGCCGTCTTTGCCGAGTTCGACCGCACGGTGGGTTTTCATTATCTCAAGGGGATGCATATCAACGGCGCCAAGTGCACCTTTGGTAGCCGTGTCGATCGCCACCACAGCTTGCGGGAGGGCAATCTGGGGGAGGCAGTATTCCACCACATCATGAATGATGATCGCTTCGATCGCATTCCGCTGATCCTCGAGACCATAGACGAGTCCATCTGGGGCGAGGAGATCAGCTGGTTGCGCAGTCTGGAAAAGTGATACTCAGAAGCGAATCAAAGAGAGGGAGCCGTGGCTCCCTCTCTGCTTTTTCCGTCATTGGCGGGCGGGTCTGCCAGCGGCGCTCCGAGCAGGCGTTACTCTGCGCGGCTCACCTCGGCATCCTTCACCTGAGCCCGGCAGAAGTGGATAAAGTGGCGCAGGGAGGTGGAGTGGTACTTCTGCTTGTGCC
>NZ_JBFODV010000144.1:0-4740 GCF_040908495.1 Aeromonas sp. R1-1
GTGCCTGCTGCGGGTCGGTAATGCGACCAGCCACAACAATGCCGCGCTGTTGCCGAAAGCTTTCCCACTCCGCCTGGGGTGGGCAGGTGGCCTCGTTCTGTTGCCACGGGCTCCAGGGCTTGCGCGAGCCGAGCCAGTCACCGAGGGGGGCCAGATAGTCGGAGAAATCCTGATAGTGCTCGCCCGGGTAAAGGGGCTCGGGGTACATGCAGTTGAAGTGCACTACCCCGGGGGTGAGCGCCTGTTTGGCCAAGGCTTGGTCCACCGAACTCAGCACAAACGCCGCCGGAATGGTCGGAGTGGGGCTCGGCAGGTTCTGCTGATAGACGGGGTAGCGGCCGAAGATCCCCTGCTGGTCGATCGCCTGATTGGCGCCGTTGTCGATAAGCTCGGGAGGGCGATCGGCGGAGAGAATAATCAGCGGTACGCCGGTGAGCTGTGCCTCAGCCACCGCGGGCCAGAGGTTGGCTACCGCGGTGCCCGAGGTCATGATCACCGCCACTGGCCGGTTGCTCCCCTTGGCCAGCCCGAGCGCCATAAAGCCGAGACCGCGCTCGTCAAAGTGCAGGTGACGACGAAAGCCCTGATGGGCCGCGGCGGCCATTGTCAGCGGCGCGGAGCGGGAACCGGGGGCCAACGCGATGTCGCGCACCCCGAGGCGAAAGAGCTCCTCCAGCAAGAGGGAGGACCAGACGTGGTTGAAGGTGGCGTGCTGGCTCGAAAACGGGGTGCAGGCAAACTCTTCGCTGGCAGGCTCTTTACGGGTGGGCATAGGGGCTCTCGTAGCGTGAAAAGGGTGAATGACTATCCCAGCAGGGAGAGCACATTGGCGATCTTGTTGTCGAGCTCAGCCCACTCGGCGACAGGCTCGGAACCGGCGACAATGCCGGCACCGGCAAACAGGGTGACGCTGCCCGGCTGAATGCGGGCGCTGCGAATGGCGACCGAGAACTCCGAGGTCTCCCGACTCAGCATGCCGCAGGCTCCGGCGTACCAGCCCCGATCATAGGGCTCGAACTCGCGGATAAAGGCGAGCGCTGCCTCGCGAGGTGCACCACCCACTGCCGGCGTCGGGTGGAGGGCGTCGAGCAGCTGCCAGTCGCAGACCCCGGGTTTGAGCTCGGCTTCGATATCGCACTTGAGATGCTGCAGCAGCCGCAGTTTGAGAATGCGCGGCTCGGTCAGGGTGGCATCGTGGGTCAGTGGCGCCAGTCGGCTGAGGATGTCGGCATGTACCAGCCGGTTCTCCAGCCGGTTCTTGCTGTCGGCCAGCAGCTCGGCGGCCAGTTGGGCATCGACCTCTTCATCGCCGGAGCGGCGAATGGTGCCAGCCAGCGCCTCGGTAAAGAGGTGGCGATCTTCCCGGCGGTAGAGCCGCTCGGGAGAACAGGCGATAAAGGTCTGCTCGGGGGAGAATTGAAAACCGAAGTGGAAGCAGTCCTGGGCGTGGCGGGCCCACTGGTCGAGCATGGCCCAGGGATTGATATCTGCATCGTGGTTCGGACTGGTCAGCACGCTCTCCCGCGACAGCACCACCTTGGGAGTGTGGGCCTGAAAATCGGGGGCGGTGACTCGCTCAACCAGCGTCTGCCACTGGGCGGGGCCGGGGCAATCCTGTCGCTGCCAGGGCTGCTTTTGCAGGGCGGGCAGCGGGGCTTCCGGGCGCAGGGCATCGAGGGCGGCTTCGGCCGCCTGCAGTTCGGCCTCGAGATTGTTTTCATCCAGCCAGAGGTTGAGGCAGAGACTTACGCACTCGCCACGGCGCACCAGCTCGATGCGGGGCAGCACGAAACGGCAGGGGCCAAACCCTTGCCAGCCGGATTTGGCCGGATCGAACGCCAGTCCGCCATAGTAGCGAGGGCTGTCGTCATGATGCTGGTTGGCTGTGTTCGTGCACACCTGCTTGATGGCGTGCGGCTCGGTCAGTTCATGGATGGTGCCCAGTGCGACATACTCGGGACGAGCCTCTCCACGAGCCTGCCAGTAGATGCGGGGATAGAGGGTTTGCGCCGCGAGCCAGCCCAGAAAGGAGCGGATTTCGATCGCCACTCGCAACCGTACGAAGCCGCTGACGTTGCTGTGACGCAGGGCGTCCAGTTGTTGCTTGATATGGGTCTGAGCCAACATGGATTCTTGTCTGAGCCGGGTAGTAACGAGCGATCCGGTAGCTGGATGCCGTAGGTTTATGCCAAAGGGCGATGATTTCCTATATATTATCTGCCCATTCGTCCATGTAAATCGCCCGCGGGAGCTTCACTCTCCGGGGCCAAGTATACCCAAATCCGGTTCGATAACCCTTAACACGATCAATATCCGATTGTTTGGCCATCACAAAATGACAAATACCTTCTCTGTTTGGTTGCTGGCGGCGCGTTTGCGAACATTGCCGCTCGCCTGCTCTTCCATCCTGCTGGGCTCGGGGCTGGCTGCCAGTCGTGGTGCCTTCGATGGCACCATCATGGCGCTCTCGCTGCTGACCGCCATCCTGCTGCAGATCCTCTCCAATCTGGCCAACGATTACGGCGATGCGGTTTCCGGCGCCGACAACGGTGAGCGGATCGGCCCGCAGCGGGCGGTGGTCTCCGGTCTTATCACCAAAAAACAGATGTGCGTGGCAATGGGGCTGACCGCGCTGGCGGCGGTGGCCAGTGGCCTGCTGTTGCTGGGCTGTGCCTTCGGCGGTCAGTGGCTGCAGATTTTGGCATTTGTGGTGCTGGGTGGTGCGGCCATTGTCGCGGCGGTGACCTACACCGTCGGCAAGACTCCTTACGGCTATCGCGGGTTTGGCGATATCTCGGTGTTCCTTTTCTTCGGCCTGCTCGGGGTGCTCGGCTCCTACTACCTCTTCACCAAGACGCTAGAGTGGGATCTGCTGCTGCCCGCCACCGCCTGTGGCCTGCTGGCAACCGCCGTGCTCAATATCAACAATGTGCGCGACATCGAGACCGACGCCGCCAGCGGCAAGATCACTCTGGCGGTGCGCCTTGGCCGCAACCGTGCCATCGCTTATCACTGGGTGTTGCTGGGGGCTGCGCTGCTGGCGACCATCGCCTTTATCCTGATCCAGCCCGCCAGCTTCTGGCCGTGGATCTTCCTGCCCGCCATGAAGCCTCTCAGCGATGCGGCCAAGACTCTTCGCGAAAGCTACGATGGCGAGGTGCTGACCGGTTCCCTCAAGAAGACCGCCATTAGCGCCTTTCTGTTCAGCCTGCTGCTCTCCATCGGGTTGGCGCTCTCCTGACAGCTGGTCGCAGCTCGCCAAGGCGAACAATAAAAAGGGCTCCCGAGATGGGAGCCCTTTTTGGTTTTGGCCGGTTTAGCTGGCGCGCGCCACCCTGAGGGGGCGGCGGGAGAAAATCAGGGTATCCAGCAGCCAGATGGCGACCATGGAGGCGCCGACCAGCGGGAAGGCGATCCCCAGCAGGATCAGCAGGGCGATGGCACCTCGCATAGGCGGGAGTTTGGCGGGCAGTGGCGGTGCGGCGAGACGACCCTGCGGGCGGCGGCACCACCAGATCCAGAGGCCGCTCATGGCGCTGGCCAGCACCATCAGGCAGATGAGCAGCATGGCGAGCTGATGGGGCCAGCCGTAGAGCTTGCCCATGTGCAGCATGACGCCGCTCTCCACCGTCTTGGCAACCGGGCCGTAATCCTGCCAGCGCACATCGGCCAGCACCTTGCCGCTGTATTGATCGATATGCAGGGTGGCGTCGTTGCGCGGATCGTCGGCAAACAGGGCGATGGTGTAGACGCCTGTGGCGCCGATCGGCGGGGTGATGCTGTAACCCGGTTGGACTCCCCGCTCATGGGCGATCTCGACCACCCGTTGCAGCGCAATGCGCTGGCTTGCCATCACAACTCCCTCATGCTCGCCGTGGTTCATGGCACCGTGATCGTGCCCCTCATCAACCGGCTGCGAGCTGGGCATGGGGGTGCTCTCCACCGCCCAGGGGACGGTCTGCTCATGGGCCTGATTCAGGCTGCGGGCCAGCGGTGCCGATTTGGGCACCTCATTCCACATGGCGGCCGGGAAGCGGTTCCAGACCGCGGCGAACTGATCGCCCCAGAAACCGGTCCAGGTCATGCCGCTCAAGAGCAGCAGCAGCAGGAAACCGGCTCCCCAGAAGCCGACCACAGCGTGCAGATCCCGCCACCAGAAACGTCCGCGCTGGTTCACTCTGGGCCAGAGGATGCCGCCCACGCCGGGCCCCTTGCGCGGCCACCAGAGGTAGAGGCCGCTCAGCAGTAGTACCAGTCCCCAGCCTGCGGCCAGTTCGATCAGTCGATCCCCGGTGGTGCCGAGCAGCAGGTCGGCGTGCAGGGAGCGGGCCACCGCTTGCAGATTCCACTTGTTATCCATGGTGCCGAGCAGAGCGCCGCTGGCGGGATCCATAAACAGGGTCAGTTCGCGATCCCCCTGATTGACGATGAACTGGGCGCTCAGGTCGGGAGCGGCAGGCGGCAGGTATTTACGCAGGCTGGCATCGGGCATGGTCATCATCGCCTTGGCCAGCAGTTGGTCGGCACTCAGGGTCTGGCTGGCGGGGGCGACCTTCATCAGCTCGGGGTACATCAGGTTGTCGAGCTGGGGTTTGAACAGATAGACGATCCCGGTCAGTGACAGCAGGATCAGGAAAGGGGCAACAAAGAGACCGGCGTAGAAGTGCCAGCGCCAGATCCGTTGGTAATGACTCGAGTCCCTGTTTTTCATTGCACATCCTTGTTGGGGGGGGGCAAACC
>NZ_JBFODV010000145.1:0-4230 GCF_040908495.1 Aeromonas sp. R1-1
GGTGTTGAAAGGCTGGGGTATCCATGATGGTAGACCTCAAGGTGATGGCCTACTTCAAGATTAGCCTTTCAACACGTAATTGGGACAGAGCCAAATAAAAACGGGGAGGCTGTCAGCCTCCCCGTTTTTTCTGGTTAGTTATCTGCGTGATGAGCGTTAATTCGCTCGCATCACTGGTTCGCCAGACACTGGGTATGGGAACCCGGTTGCAGGTAAGGCGTCAGCAGGGGAGCCATCCCCTTGAGCACCTGCACCGGCAGCGCAGAGGTGAAACGGAACTTGTCCGACTGGCTACCCGGTACATAGGCGGTCAGAGTACCGAAGTGATCATCACCCAGATAGAAGACGAAGGTCGCGGTGCGGTTGCGCGCCAGCGAGCTGGTCACGTTGCCATAACGACCCACCGTTTCAATCCGGTTATCCCCGGTTCCGGTCTTGCCCCCCATTTGCAACACAGTGCCATCCGGCAGGGTAAAAGCACCGGCGATACGTCTTGCCGTACCCCCTTCAACCACCTTGGAGAGCGCACTGCGCAAGGCGGCCGCCACCTCTGCCGGCATCACCCGGGTACCCTCGGTGTGCTGCGGCTCAAACTCGGTCTCGAAGGGCGTCCCTTTGGCGAACGAGAGGTGTTCGATACGCAAGGTTGGCGAGCGGATACCGCCATTCTGGATAATCCCCATCAGCTCGGCCAGTGCAGCCGGACGATCGCCGGAGCTACCCAACGCGGTCGCCAGCGAAGGCACCAGATGATCAAACGGATAACCCAGCTTGGCCCAGCGCTGATGGATATCGAGGAAGGCTTCAACCTCCAGCATGGTGCGGATCCGGCTGTCACGGGCACTGCGATGACGGGTCTTGAACAGCCAGCTGTAGACCTCTTGCCGCTCGTCACGACTGGCCGCCACCGCGTCGGCAAAGGTGGCCTTGTCGAACTCCTTGAGATAGGCCAGCAGCCACAGCTCCAGCGGGTGAACCCGGGCAATGTAGCCCTGATCCGGCAGTGAATACTTGCCCGGACCATAGCTGACGTAGAGCTGATTGACCCGCTTGGCGCTCAACTTCTCCCGCGGCAACCGCTCCGCCAGGAAGGCAGCAAATGCGGCTTCGCTGGCTTCCGGCATCAGGTAGCGGTGAACCGCCGCCAGACGTACCGCACTCGGCTTGAGACCGTCGAGGAAGGTATCGAGCTGCTCCTCGGGAGTCTTGCCGCGATATTTGCGCCAGAAGCGCAGCAGATAGGTCTGGCCCTCTTTGTCAGCAAATTTGGCCAGATACTCCTGACGACGGGGATCCTTGTCATCCTTCAGCAACTGGGCACGGTTGCCCTCCTTGTAGAGGCTGTAGCGCACGATATCGCGCATCAGCCGTACAAAGGGCAAGTTAATCGACTCACGCAGAGAGTCACGCAACGTCGGAATACGATTGTTATCCTCGCGGCGGAAGTTGTTGAAGGTGTGCATGCCGCCACCGGTGAAGAACCCTTCGTTGGGGCTGGCGGAGTATTTGCGATCCAGCGCCGCTTCCAGCATCACAGGCAGGCTCTTGTCCTGAGCCGTCATCAGATAGGAGATGGCCCAGCGGCTGAGGTTGTCCTGAGAGACAGCAGCCAGCTTGCGCAGATTCTCGACCGGCATCCCGGCATAGTTGTCGTGCAGCTCGGCCACGATCTCCAGATAGGTAGTCAGCACCCGCAACTTGGCGGTTGAGCCCAACTCCAGCTTGGAGCCTTCGTTGATATCGAACGGCTGATCGGTGTTGTCGGTCTGTACCCGCACCTTGAACCCTTCCGGCGATTTCTCGAACAGGGTGAAGCTGTAGCGCACATCGCCGGTCTTCTCTGGCGAGAGCAGGCGCTCACCGAACAGCCCTACCTGGGCGGCAAACGTCGGATCGGCCAGCTGTTGCAGATAACGGGAGATTTCGTTCTGCAGCGGCATGTTGAGGCTGGTATCGGCGGTCAGATCCATCCGGTCGAGGTCATAGAGCTGCACCCCGAGCTGACGGCTCAGGCGAGTACGGGCAACCTGCAACCCCTTGTTATTGTTCACCCGGGTGATAGCTGGGGACTGCAGGAAGTCACGGAACGAGATCTTGGCCTTGAGCGCCGCCTCCATCAGAGGTGGCGTGATCATCCCCTCCTGCACAAACAGGCGCAGGTAGCTGTCGGTCAGGGTAGCCAATGCCTCTCGCCCCTGAGCCAGATAGTAAGAGGGACGGCGGTGCGCAATCATCAAAGAGACAACCTGACGCAGGGCAAGCCCCTGTTCAGCCAGCGGTGCATTCTGGTTGCGGGCGGGATCCAGCAGACGGTTCACATCATCGACGTTGGCACCAAACCAGACCCAGAGACCATCTCCCAGACCATGAACTTCACCATATCCCGGAGCAGCCGAGAGCGGTACCGAGTTGAGGTAGGCCCAGGCGACCAGTTTGCGCGCTTCGAGGGTTTCCGGCCCGAGACGATAGGCCCGCACGCTGGCAGAGGCCATCTGACGGATCTTCTCGGTCGGCGACAGGGTCAGCCCGTCCGGCGAGTGGCGATACTTCTCCACCTGGGTCGCCAAGGTACTGCCACCGGCAGATTGATCCTGCATATCGAGCGCCTTGCCCACCTGAGAGAGCGCGGCCTTGGCAAAACGGGGCCAGTCGACTGCCGGGTTGGCCAACGGCTCTTCGTTGCTCAGCAAGTCGCGGTTCTCGATAAACAGCAGCGACTGGATGACGAGCGGCGGAATGGAGTCAAAATCCGGATAGTGATGGGTCGGATACTTGAATTGATAGAAGGGCTCGGCGCGGCAATCGTGCAGCGTCAAACCGGCCTGCACCTTCTCGGTATAGGGCACGAAGAAGCCACGACTGGCGTAGTCATAGAGCGCGTCGGAGAAATGCACCTGCTTGCTGACTTCATAGCCCCGCTGCAGCAAACGCTCCTGCATCATCGGCAGTTGCACATAGCCGAGCCGCTTGTCGAACGGGCCATCCTCAGGGAAAGCGATCTGTTTGCTCTGGCCAGGCTCGACCTGATAGGTGAGCTTGGCAGCATAGCGGGAAATCTCCTGAGATTGCAGCTTCGAGGTTTTCATCTCATAGCCAACCAGAGCGATCACCGCCCCCAGGCACAATAAAAAGAGAAAACAGAACAGCCAACGCCACCAGGGACGACGCTTGCGCTTTGGGTTCCCGTCCGAGGTCTGGACAGATGAATCTTGAGATGCCACTTGTGTCAAATCCGTCTGTTCTGATGCGCCCATATCAGCCCCACCATGGTTGCGCAATTTATTGTGTTTCACTCAAGCTTAGTCTTTTCAAGTCAATGGCTTGAAACTATTGACCGCTTTGTAGTGATGGTAACAGGGCAATTCTAAAAAGGGGAGCCGATTGTTGCAGGAGTGGCAGAGATCCGAGCTGATAACAAAACACCGGCCAGTGGCCGGTGTTTCTTAAGCGAAAGCGCAACGCTTATTTGTGAGAGCTCATGCCCTTCAGCTTGGTGCTCAGCTCTTTACGCTCTTTGGAAAGCTCGGCGTTCTTGATGATGTGGTCATCCACGCGCTCTTCATAGTCGGCACGCATGTTGGCGATGATCGCCTGCACATCATCAATGCTCATGCCCGGCTTGATATAGTCGCTCAGGTTGTCGAGCAGCAGCACGCGCTTCTGGTTGTCACGGATCTTCTTCTCGTTATCCGCAATTTCACGCTTGAGTTTGTTCTGGCGACGGGACATACGCACATATTCCAGTACATCGCTGAAGGTGGACTTGTTTACTTGTTCCATATCGATACCACTGACTTAAGGTTGATAAAAACTGGCCAAGTTACACCTGGAACCCGGCAAGCTAGGCGCGGGACAGGCAAACTCAAGATGCCCTTACTCTACCGAGTTATAAGCGAGATACAACCCTAATCACGCACCATGACCAGAGTTTGGCCAAAAGTAAACCAGTTAAAATGGCCAGTAATCCATCAGATAAGGGCTTGATATAGATAGAAAATGGAGGAGATAACAGGGTCTTAGTTCTCTTCCTCTAGATAAATGCTAACACTGGCTGCTTAACACGCTAAAAACAGCAGAGCCCAGTCTCACGACTGGGCTCTGCTGTGCAAATCTGTGGTTCTTATGGACAAAACCGCCCATAGCAAAAAGGCCTTCCCAATAGGGAAGGCCTTCAAATTAGTGGCGGAGCGGACGGGACTCGAACCCGCGACCCCCGGCGTGACAGGCCGG
>NZ_JBFODV010000146.1:0-5897 GCF_040908495.1 Aeromonas sp. R1-1
CAAAGTGTGCCAGATCCGCACGATGCCACACTCTGCTACAAAAAAGGGCGATGCTGGCAAAGTTCAGACACCGATAGGGTGTTTACTTGAGGGCACTTCTGATGGGGTGTCCGCGCTATCAAGCCATGCCATCAGCCAAAACGGTGGCGCGCTATTTCAAACAGCGACATATGAAGCGGGATCAGCTGTTGCCAGTCGCGGCGATAGCCGCCACCAGGCACAGCGGCGACAGGCAACCCATGCTTGATTGCACAGTCAAATACCATGGCATCGCGCAGGCGAACCCCTTCATCGCTCAAGGAGAGATAACCAAGCTCGTCGGCATGATGCACATCGACGCCTGCCTGATAGAGGATGAGATCCGGCGAATAGAGCCGCAGTGCCAGCGAGAGTGCTTGTTGCAGTGTGGTGAGATAGGCATCGTCCGTCATGCCGCTTGGCAGCGGAAAGTCGAGGTGAGAGGTGGCTTTGTGATGGGGAAAGTTGTGCTCCCCATGGAGGGAGAGGGTGATGATATCGCGCCGTTCGGCGCACAGGGCCGCACTGCCATCCCCCTGATGCACATCGAGATCGACGATCAGCACCTGTTCACAGTGCCCCTCGTCGAGGCAAGCCTGGGCGGCAATCACCAGATCGTTGAACAGACAAAAACCGCTGCCGTGATCCCGATGGGCGTGGTGGTAGCCACCGGAGAGCTGCAAGCCGCAGCCCTGCTCAAGCGCATAGCGGCTGGCGGCAATGGTGGCTCCCACCGAGCGCAAGGTGCGCTCCATCAGCATGGGTGACCAGGGAAAACCGATCTTGCGGATGGCGCGATCTTCCAGCTGGCCGCTCAGGGCCGCCGCGACATAATCGGCATCGTGAATGCGACAGATTTGCTCCCGGGTAGCGGCGGGCGCTTCGCCAAGGGGGTAACCCTGTACCTGCAGGCGTTCAAACAGCCCTTGATACTTGGCCAGCGGGAAGCGATGGCGCTCGGGTAGCGTCAGGGAGGAGTAGAGGAGGTGATAGAAAATGCGCAACGACATGGTGCCATTCTCCCTGGCAAGGTGGCGCTTTCTATATATGAAATCAGCAGATGAATCCATGTATGTACTCCCTATATAAAGGGGAAGTGGCAGCGCATAAATCAAGACGCGTCGTGAGTGAGACCGCAGGATATGGAAAAGGGGAGCTTGGCTCCCCTTTTCAGTCAATATTTCAGCCCGGCTTATTGCTGCTGGATAACCCAGATCTGGAAGGCTTTGCGGGTTTCCGCATCGGCCTTGTTGTACCAGTTTTGCAATTGGGTCAGGGCTTCCGGATTGCTTTGAGCCTTGCTGGGGGCAACCTGAACCGGTGCGCTGGCGGCAGCCATCACGGCAGCAGTAGAGACGGCAACGGTTTTGGGCTGGTTGAAGGCTTTGCCCATGTTGATCAGCTCTTGCTGATAGTCACGGGTCAGCTGGAAGCCCTCTACTTTCGGCATCACGAACTGTTCGCTACTCACTTGCTGACCACTGACCTTGTCTTTCAGCGTGACTTTCTGATCCTTCAGGAATTGTTTGGCTTCTGCTTCGTTGCGGGGCTTTTTATAGTCCAGCACCAGCTGCTGGTTGTCGGCAGCGGTGAAGTTCAGCACCAGCGGCTCGGCGGTCACCAGCTTGATTTCGTCTCGATTAGAATAATTGCCTTCAAATGCAACCACGAGCTGATGTTTACCAACGCTAAGTGGAAACTTTTTGGTGTTATCGAGTAATGAGGGATTGATTGCTTGACCATCGATCAGCTGGACGACATACGGGGTGGTCACTTCCAATTGGGCATCAGCAAGGGCGCTACCGGCCCACAACAGACCAGCCAGCGCCGGTACCAGAACAGTCAGTTTCATTTCATCTCCTTGAACAGTCAGGCGATTGCCCACTGAAAACAGGGGCTCATTTTTACAGGTTTGGCCTACTGCGGCAATGGCTCTTTCTGGTGCTCGATGTTTGCGCTGCTGTCAGTTTGTTTGTCAATAGCGGCAGACTGATTTACTCGATCCGCCGTGTAAACGGGGGGAGAGCATCAAGCAACCCCTTGCCATAACGTTTGGTCAGCAGGCGGCGGTCGAGAATGGTGACCCGTCCCCGATCAGCCTCTTTGCGGATGAGGCGGCCACAGGCCTGGATAAGCTTGCGCGATGCCTCCGGCACTGTCAGTTGCAGAAAGGGGTTCCCCCCTCGCTGCTCCACCCACTCGGCGGTGGCCTCCTCGACCGGCGAGTTGGGTACCGCAAAGGGGAGTTTGGTGATCACCAGATTGGTGAGATAGTGACCCGGCAGATCCAGCCCCTCCGAGAAGCTGCCGGTACCAAACAGGATGCTGGCCTGACCGCCATCGCATTTTTGTTTGTGCAGGGTGAGCAGGGCATTGCGGGAGGCTTCCCCCTGCACCAGCAGTGATAGTCCCTTGGCTCGCAAGCCAACGGCCACCTCATTCATCTGGCGGTAGGAGGAGAAGAGCACCAGACTCGCCTCCTTGCCCGCCAAAATGCGTGGCAGCACGCTGATGAGTTCGTTGGTAAAGGCCGGCGAGTTGGGTTCGTGCTCCATCTTGGGCAGATAGAGCTCGGCTTTCTGATAGTCAAAGGGGGAGCGCAGGCGCAGATAGCGGGTACCATCGTGCTCCTTGAGCCCCACCTGATGGCGAAAATAACTAAAGGAAGAGAGGGCGGTGAGGGTCGCGGAGACCAGTACGGCACCTAGACATTTCGACCAGAGCCACTCCTCCAGCAGATAGCCCACCTCTATCGGTGAGGCGTGCAGCCAGATATCGCCGTCATCGCTCTTGGCCATCCAGCGGGCGAGCGGGGTTTTGCCGGTCGGCACATGGCGCCCCAGCATCTCCCAGAGGGCGCAGAAACTCTCCAGTCGCTGCAGATGAAAACCGCTCTCGGCCAGCAGGGGCTCGGCCTCCTTGCGGCGGATCTCACCATCTTTCAGCGCTTCACCGATGGCTCCTTGCATCCGATCCAGCGCCCGCAGCGCCTTCTTGCTCGACTCCTTGAGATTCTCTGCCAGCATGGGCAGGGGATCCGGCAATACCCCTTCGGCGAAACGGTAGTGGGGTTCACTGCCAAAAAGCCGATCGTTGGCGCTGAGCCACTGCTCGACCGCCTTCAGATCAGGCTGGATGGAGGCCAGTGCATCCTGCAGTTTGAGTTGGGGGTCGAGCAGGCTCTCCTTATTAAGAGTCCGCGCCAGCTTGCCTGCACTTTGTACCAGCTTCTCCAACCAGCGACGCGAGCCTTTGACGCTGGCCGACGCCGCGCCGTGATCCCGGGCAATGGTGGGCAGGTGATGGGCCTCATCCAGCACATAGATGCACTCATCGGGGGGCGGCAGAATGATGCCGCCGCCCATGGTCAGATCGGAGAGCAGTAGTGCATGGTTGACGACCAGCACATCGGCGCTCTCCATATCGTTGCGGGCGCGATGAAATGGGCAGTGCTGGTGATGGCTCAGCGCCTTGTTGCAGGTGTGGCGGTCGGCGGCGATGCGATCCCAGCACGTGTCGGGAATGGGCTCCGGCCAGTTGTCCCGATCCCCGTCCCATTTACCATTGGTGTAGGCCTGCCACAGGGCCTGGTAGCGATCTTTGTCGCTGTCAGAGGGCTTGGACTTGCTCAGACTGCCAAAGTCGAGCTCGAAGTTGGCCATCTCGGCGCCACTGGCTGCCTGCTCCAGCAGATGCTCGCAGCAGTAGCGCTGACGCCCCTTGACCAGCATAAAGCGAAACGGCAGCTCGCTGTGGCGGTGGTAAAAGGGGAGGTCTTTGTGGATCAGCTGCTCTTGCAGAGCCACTGTGGCAGTGGAGATCACCAGCTTCTTCTGGGTGAGTCGCGCAACCGGAATGGCGCCCTGCGCATAGGAGAGGGATTTGCCGATACCGGTACCCGCTTCGGCAACCAGGATCCGGCGCTGTTTGTCGTACTCGCCGGTCAGGGTTTTGGCTATCTCGGCCACCAGAAAGTTCTGCTCTTTGCGCGGCACAAAACCGGGTAATCCATCCGAAATCTGGCGATAGGTTTGACGAATGGTGGCTTTAAGGCGAGTAGAGAGCATGAAGAGAAGGCCAGTTAGGGGTTAATCGAAGTACAAGGATACCCGCAACCCCTTGGTGAGGTCGAGGCAACAGCCATTATCACGGCAGTTTTACGCTGATCAGACCACTTTGGTTGTTTATCAGGTAGTTAGCGTTATTTGCATGAAAAATAGACTATTTTAGTCCAAATAATCAGCAGGATTAATTGTAAACGTTTTCCCGTTGGTTCTGCTTCAAGTGAGATGCGCATCACATTTTCATCTTGGTGACCATGATTTCCATAAAAAGTTCCAAGTTTTTTCATTGCGGTTCAAAAAATCCGGTGCTAGTCTCGGCGGCATAGTGATGCAAAGAACATCGCTAACACAGGGAATAACAACGACTTAGTGTTTAACTTACAGTAGGCATTGGAAACTATGAAAAAGACAATTCTGGCAATTGCTATCCCGGCTCTGTTCGCTTCCGCAGCCAACGCAGCTACCGTATATGACAAAGATGGCACCAAGTTTGATGTATATGGACGTGTTCATGCCGCCTATCAAGGCGAAGAAAACACTGCCGCATTGGACGAAAAGGACAATGGCGATCTCTTTTACAAAAAGAGCGATTCCACCACTAAAGGTGAAGTCTATACCTATGCCCGTACCGGTATGCAGGGTAAAGTTGCCCTGAACAACACTTGGTCTGCGATTGCTCAGGGCGAATGGCAACTGAGTTCAGAAAACAGCAAGCAAGATTCTCTTACTGCACGTCATGTTTGGGCCGGTTTTGATGGTTCTCAATATGGTAAGTTCATGTTTGGTCAGACCGATACTGCTTCTAAGTGGGGCGTACAAGATCGTGCCGATATCTTTGAAGAGCTGGGTAACGTTGCGAGCGTAAACGATGGTCGCCAAGAAGGTCAGGTTATCTACCGTGGTGAGTGGAATGGCGCTTTCTTCAATGCCTCCTACATCAGCAAAAATAGCAGTATGGATGAATTTGGTACAGAATTGTTGTCCAAATCTCTGACCTCTACATCAGTCGATAAAGACAGTAACAAGAAAGGACTGGAAGGCGGTTATGCTGTTGGTGCCGGTTATAACATGGCTAACGGCTTTGGCTTCGGCGTGAGTATCGAGAACAAAGAATTTGAACGTGGCACTTATCTGGGCGCAGAGAAAGACATCAATGGCAATATCACCGGTGCAACAATCAGCAACTTGAAGAGTAAAGATGACTGGGCGATCGGTACTTCTTACGCCTTTGATGCCTTCTATTTCGGCGCCATGTATAACGAATCCAAGCTGAAAGGCTTCGATGATGGTCAAGAGATTAAAGCGAAAGGCTTTGAACTGGCTGGTTCTTACACCATCGACTCCTGGAAACTGCTGGCTGGCTACAACAAGCTGGATGCTAAAGGTACCAATATTGACAGTGTTGTTGGTACAACAAATGATGTCGAGATCTTTGATCGCGTAATTCTGGGTGTTGAGTATGCCTTCACTTCCAACATCAAGTCTTATGCTAACTACGCAATCGAAAGCGCTGGCGAGAAAGATGACCAGTGGGAATTCGGCATGCAGTACAACTTCTAATAAGTTGCACGTGAGTAATATCCTGGCTTGAGTCTTTGACCTAGCTACGAATGGCCGAGATAATATCTCGGCCATTTTCTTTTTGGCGGCATTGCTATTGCGTAACGGAGTTCTGGTGAATCGCCAGATTGTAGTTTCTAGTGGCGTTGTTTCCCAAATCAACCATCAAGCAGCAACTGCCCCAGCCCCTGGTGACCGCTACACTCGGGGCTTTCTGACAGGTAGACCAAGGGTATTCAGCTTGTTTATGGCGCT
>NZ_JBFODV010000147.1:0-15956 GCF_040908495.1 Aeromonas sp. R1-1
GACCCCTACTCCTCTGATTGGTCTGCCGCTGGAGAGCTATCTGTTTGATGCCCTGCTGCTGATGACCCGCCATCGCATCAAGCGACTGGTGGTATGGCGTGGCAACGAGGTGGCGGGGATCCTGCAACTGACCCAGGTGCTGGGGCTCTTCTCGACCCACTCCCACGTGCTGACGTTGCGTATCGCCCGCGCCGACAGCCTGCCAGCGCTGGAAGCGGTCGCCCGCGAGCAGCAACAATTGACCCGCTCGCTGTTTGCCCAAGGGATCCACACCGCCTTTTTGATGAAGCTGATCGCCACCATCAACGAACAGCTGATCGCCAAAGCCTTTGCGCTGGTGATCCCCTCCGAGGTGCAGGATAAGGTTTGCCTGCTGATGCTGGGCTCGGAGGGGCGCGGCGAGCAGATCCTCAAAACCGATCAGGACAACGCCCTGATCCTGCCAGAGGGGCTGACATGGCCCACCCAGACAGCCGATCTGGCCGAATTCAGCGGTCTGCTGGAGCAACTCGGCTACCCGCTGTGCCCCGGGCAGGTGATGGTGAACAATCCGGCCTGGGTAAAAACAGGCATCGAGTGGCAAAGCGCCATTGCCTGCGCCTGCACCACGGCAAAAGAGGATGAGCTGCTCTGGCTCGCCACCCTGGCCGATGCTCACCCCATCGCGGGGGATCGACAGCTCCATCTGCCGGTGGCCAGAGCGCTGCGCGAGCAGTTGGCGGACAGACGGGATCTGCTGGCGGAGATGGTGCGACCGGCAGTGGCCTTTCATGCCCCCCTCACCCTGTTTGGCCGGCTGGAACAGCCACCGGAAGGGCTGGATCTGAAGCGGGGCGGCCTGTTCCCGCTGGTGCACGGTATCCGCATGCTGGCCCTTGAGGCAGGCATTCTGGAGACCTCAACCCTGGGGCGTATCGACGCGCTGGTGGCAGCCGATCGGCTCAGTGCCGACTATGGCAGCAATCTGGCAGAGGCGTTCCGGCTCTTTATCCGACTGAGGCTGCGCAGCCAGCTCAAGGGGGGCAATAGTCGGGTGCAGACAAGCGAGCTCAGCCACAGCGAGCGGGATCTGTTGCGTCAGGCGCTGCATCAGGTGAAGAAGTTCCAGCAGTGGCTCACCTTGCACTTTCGTCTGAGACAATAGCCATGTTGAGCCGTGTTCGACGCTACTGGTATGGCCGTGCGTTCCGAACTGGCGAGTTCGCGCCGCTCTTTGCCACCCCACCGGAAGATGAACGGATCGCCCTCGATTTCGAGACCACCAGTCTCGATCCCGAGCAGGCCGAGATCGTCTCCATCGGGGCGGTGCGCATTCAGGGTAACCGGCTGCTGACCGGCGAGGCCCTAGCCATCAAGGTGCAGCCACCGGCCAGCCTGACCAGCCAATCGGTAGTGATCCACGGTCTGCGCCATCAGGATCTGCAACAGGGGATGGAGCTGGAAGCCGCGCTGCGCTTACTTTTGGCGTTTATCGGCCCCCGTGAACTGCTGGGCTATCACATCGCCTACGACCTGCGCATTCTCAATCTTGCCTGCCAGAAATTGTGGGGATTGACCCTGCCCCAGCGAGGGATCGAGGTGAGCCAGCTCTATCACGACCACCTCTATCGCCGCTATCCCGATGCGGCCATTGACCTTCACTTAAGTGCCATCTGCAGCCACCTTGAACTCCCATCCCTGCCCGCCCACGACGCCCTTGCCGATGCCACCACGGCCGCGCTCATCTACCTGCGCCTGACCTGCGGCTCGCCGCTCACTTATCCCAAAGTCTAATTGTCGAGAAATAACATTTAATTCACATTTTGCTTACATGAGCAGATTGCCTGCTCGTCGGGGTTACCCCATCCACCGCTGACACTCATGTCATGGAGAACTGCAATGGAACAGCAAAGCTATCTGAGGATCCAGCAAGATCCCAACTTCCAGGAGCTGGTCGCCAAGCGCCAGCGTTTTGCCTGGGCCCTCTCGGCTCTGATGCTGGGACTCTACCTGGCGTTTATTCTGCTCATCGCCTTTGCCCCCGGTTGGCTGGGCACCCCCTTGAGCGAAGGGTCGACCATTACTCGCGGCATTCCTGTCGGGGTAGGATTGATCCTCTCCTCCTTCGTGTTGACCGGCGTCTATGTCTTTCGCGCCAACGGCGAATTTGATGAACTGAACCAGAAGATCCTCAAAGGGGTGCAATCATGAAAGGCAAGTTGCTGCTGTTGACCTCACTGGCCTCCTCTCCCCTGCTGGCGGCTGATGCAATCTCTGGCGCCGTGGAGCGTCAGCCCCTTAATGTCGCCGCCATCGTGATGTTTCTGGTGTTTGTGGCCGCTACCCTGTTCATCACCTACTGGGCCTCCAAGCGCAACCGCTCGGCTTCCGACTACTATGCCGCCGGTGGCCGTATCACCGGCTTCCAGAACGGTCTGGCCATCGCTGGTGACTATATGTCCGCCGCCTCCTTCCTCGGGATCTCCGCGCTGGTCTACACCTCCGGCTATGACGGCCTTATCTACTCCATCGGCTTTCTGGTGGGCTGGCCCATCATTCTGTTCCTGATCGCCGAACGGCTGCGCAATCTCGGCAAATACACCTTCGCCGATGTCGCCTCCTATCGTCTGAAGCAGACTGAAGTGCGTACCCTCTCCGCCTGCGGCTCGCTGGTGGTGGTCGCCCTCTACCTGATCGCCCAGATGGTCGGTGCCGGCAAACTGATCGAGCTGCTGTTTGGCCTGCAATACCATGTGGCCGTGGTGCTGGTCGGTATCCTGATGGTGCTCTACGTGCTGTTTGGCGGCATGCTGGCCACCACCTGGGTGCAGATCATCAAGGCAGTGATGCTGCTCTCTGGTGCGTCCTTCATGGCCATCATGGTGATGAAGTCAGTCAACTTCGACATCGGCGCCCTGTTTAGCGAAGCGGTCAAAGTGCACGAGAAAGGCTCCGCCATCATGAGCCCGGGCGGGCTGGTCTCCGACCCCATCTCCGCCATTTCGCTCGGTCTGGCATTGATGTTCGGTACCGCCGGCCTGCCCCACATCCTGATGCGCTTCTTCACCGTGAGCGATGCCAAAGAGGCGCGTAAATCGGTGTTCTACGCCACTGGCTTTATCGGCTACTTCTACATCCTCACCTTCATCATCGGTTTTGGCGCCATCCTGCTGGTGAGCACCAATCCGGCCTTCAAGGATGCCACCGGCGCCCTGCTGGGCGGCACCAACATGGCAGCCGTCCACCTGGCTGATGCAGTGGGTGGAAGTCTGTTCCTCGGCTTCATCTCTGCCGTGGCATTTGCCACCATTCTGGCGGTAGTCGCCGGATTGACCCTGGCCGGAGCCTCTGCGGTCTCCCATGACCTCTATGCCAGTGTGTTGAAGAAGGGCAAGGCCAACGAGACTGATGAACTGCGCGTCTCCAAGATGACGACTCTGGTACTGGGTGTGGTTGCCATTGGTCTGGGGATCCTGTTCGAGAAGCAGAACATCGCCTTCATGGTCGGTCTGGCCTTCTCCATCGCCGCCAGCTGCAACTTCCCGGTGCTGTTCCTCTCCATGTTCTGGTCACGCCTGACCACCCGTGGCGCCGTCTACGGTGGCTGGCTGGGACTGGCGAGCGCAGTGACCCTGATGATCCTGGGTCCGACCGTGTGGGTGAAAGTGCTGGGCCATGCCCAGGCCATCTTCCCCTACGAATACCCTGCCCTCTTCTCCATGGGGTTGGCCTTCGTCGGGATCTGGTTCTTCTCCATCACCGACAGCTCCCAGAACGCCGCCGACGAGCATGCCAAGTTCCTGCCGCAGTTCGTTCGCTCCCAAACCGGGCTGGGGGCCTCTGGCGCTACCTCCCACTAACAGATCAAGTTCATCCTTCCAAGCCGGCCTCGCGCCGGCTTTTTTTATTGCCCATCAATCGGCTGCACGCCCCGCTTGCCCCGATCAAGATCACACTTCTCGCTAAAACTTTCGGGGGATCTGTGCCATAATGCGCGCCATTTGACAGACCAATCGGGACACATACCTTGTTAAGTAGCAACAACATCACCATGCAGTTCGGCGCCAAGCCGCTGTTTGAGAACATCAACGTCAAGTTTGGCGGCGGCAACCGCTATGGCCTTATCGGCGCCAACGGCTGTGGCAAGTCCACCTTTATGAAGATCCTCGGTGGTGATCTGGAGCCCACTGGCGGTAATGTGAGCCTGGACGTCAACGAGCGCATCGGTAAGCTGCGTCAGGATCAGTTCGCCTACGAAGATATGCGCGTACTGGACGTGGTCATGATGGGTCACACCGAGCTGTGGGCGGCTATCGCCGAGCGCGATGCCATCTACGCCAACCTCGAAGCCACCGACGAAGACTATATGAAGGCCGCCGAGCTGGAAGGTCTGGTCGCCGAATATGACGGCTACACCGCTGAAGCGCGTGCAGGCGAGCTGCTGCTGGGTGTCGGCATTCCCCTTGAACAGCACAACGGCCCGATGAGCGAAGTGGCCCCAGGCTGGAAACTGCGGGTGCTGCTGGCACAGGCGCTGTTCTCCAACCCTGACATCCTGCTGCTGGACGAACCGACCAACAACCTGGATATCAACACCATTCGCTGGCTGGAGCAGGTGCTCAACGAACGTGAAAGCACCATGATCATCATCTCTCACGACCGTCACTTCCTGAACTCCGTCTGTACCCACATGGCGGATCTGGACTACGGCGAGCTGCGCGTCTATCCGGGCAACTACGACGACTACATGCTGGCCGCCACCCAGGCGCGCGAGCGCCTGCTGGCTGACAACGCCAAGAAGAAGGCCCAGATCGCCGATCTGCAATCCTTCGTCTCCCGTTTCAGCGCCAACGCCTCCAAATCCCGTCAGGCGACCTCCCGTCTCAAGCAGATCGACAAGATCAAGATTGAGGACGTCAAGGTCTCCAGCCGCCAGAACCCCTTCATCCGCTTCGAGCAGGACAAAAAGCTCTATCGCAACATCCTGGAAGTGGAAGGTGTATCCAAGGGTTATGGCGACGGTCCCCTGTTCAAGGGCCTCAACATGATGATGGAAGTGGGCGAGAAGGTCGCCATTCTGGGTACCAACGGTATCGGTAAATCCACTCTGATCAAGACCCTGGTCGGCGCACTGGCACCGGATACCGGCACCATCAAGTGGTCCGAGAACGCCCAGATCGGTTACTACGCTCAGGATCACGCCGAAGACTTCGACACTGATCTCAACGTATTCGACTGGATGGCCCAGTGGAAACAGGAGAACGAAGACGAGCAGGCTGTACGCTCCATACTGGGCCGTCTGCTCTTCTCTCAGGACGACATCAAGAAGCCGGTCAAGGTGCTCTCCGGTGGTGAACAGGGCCGCATGCTGTTCGGCAAGCTGATGATGCAGCGCCCCAACATCCTGATCATGGATGAGCCGACCAACCACCTGGACATGGAATCCATCGAATCCTTGAACATGGCACTGGAGCTCTACCAGGGGACCCTGATCTTCGTCTCTCACGACCGCGAATTCGTCTCCTCTCTGGCGACCCGCATCCTGGAGCTGACTGAAGATGGCATCCGCGACTTCGGCGGCACCTACGAGGATTACCTGCGCACCCAGGGTGTGGTATAACCCCGCACCTGCGCAAGTTCGCAATGAAAAACCGGCACACACGTGCCGGTTTTTTTATATTCCGTATTTAGACGATTGAGATGGCGTATAGCAGTGATGTGACTACACACCACAGAGCAAAGAGCAGAGAGCAAAGAGCAAAGAGCAAAGAGCAAAGAGCAAAGAGCAAAGAGCAAAGAGCAAAGAGCAAAGAGCAAAGAGCAAAGAGCAAAGCTTGAGTCTCCCCCCTCTTTTGCCCACAGATAAAAAAACGGCTCCATCAAGGAGCCGTTTTCAATGGGTTGCGCAGTGCCGATTACTCGACGGTCGCTTCCACACTGGTGAAGTACTCGATCTTGGCCGCTTTGCGCAGCTCGTCGATCAGAGACTTGTAATCCACCTGGGCTTTGCCCTGACCCAGCTGAGCTTGCAGCATGGCAGCCATACCGGATGCGGCGGCAGGGACGTTAACCTTGTCCAGCGCAACCACAACTCGGTCACCATTGGTCTCGGCAACCAGAGCCACGCTCGGCTTGCCGTCGATCGGATGGGGCAGCGTGAACGCCTGGGCAATCAGGTTCTGATCCAGCTCGCGATCGAAGCGGGCAACCCCTTTGTGGGTCTCCACTTTCAGACCGAGTGCAGTCAGATCGGCGGTGATGCTCTCACCGACTTTAAGCTTGTCCAGCAGGCCCTGGGCCTTGCCACGGGCCACTTCACTGGCCTTGTCATGCTTGATGGCGGCAATCACCTGCTCTTTCACCTCGGCCAGCGGCTTGACCGCTTTGGGCTTGTGACCCGTGATGTGCAGCACAAGCGCCTTGCCGTCAGCCAGCTCGATCACGTCGGAGTTGGTGTTGTCATCGCGCAGCTGTTCGGAGAACGCCACGGAGAGCACCTTGGGATCGTTCAGCGGAGCCGGAGCAGTCGCCTGGGTGAAGAAATCGGAAGATTGAACCTTCATCCCCATGGCATCAGCGGTCAGATCCAGCGAGTCCGGGTTTTCGAAGCTGTTGTCAGCCATCTTCTGCTGCTCGGCGAAGAATTTCTCCTTGGCCTTGTCAGCTTGCAGACGAGTGATGGTCTCTTCTTTCACATCGGCAAACGGCTTGGTCTGGGCTGCTTCAACCCCCAGCAGCTTGATGATGTGGAAACCGAACGGGCTCTTCACCACGCCGGAGAGATCGCCAGCCTTGTCCAAGGCGAACGCGGCTTTCTCGAAGTCCGGATCCATCACCCCTTTCTCAAACCAGTCCAGCTCGCCGCCTTTTTTGGCAGAGAAGGTATCGGAAGAGTCAGCCTTGGCCAGCGCAGCGAAATCATCGCCCGCCTTGGCTTTGGCCAGCACGGCTTCTGCTTTCTGCTCGGCCGCTTTCTCATCCTTGCCAAACGGGATAAGGATGTGAGCCACGTGGCGACGCTCGGCACGCTGGAACAGATCCTGGTGCTGGTCGTAGTAATCCTGGGCATCCTGCTCGGTGACCTTGATATCCTTGGCGAGGTTGGCAGCGTCCAGCAGCAGATAGTCGACCTTGACCTGCTCATCGTTCATGAAACGGGCGCCATTGGTC
The DNA here is from genome assembly GCF_040908495.1 of Aeromonas sp. R1-1. NCBI lineage: Bacteria > Pseudomonadati > Pseudomonadota > Gammaproteobacteria > Aeromonadales > Aeromonadaceae > Aeromonas > Aeromonas sp. R1-1. Next base: position 7,150 of record NZ_JBFODV010000147.1, read on the forward strand.
TTGTAGTACTGCTCCAGCTCGTTGTCGGAGACCTGAACATCAGCCATGTAGTTGGCGGCAGCCAGACGCACCAGACGCAGATCGCGAGTCTGGTTGTAGAGCTTGTCGAGCTGCTCCGCTTCGCCCTTGAGGGAGAATTCGGTGCCCAGCAGAGCGCTCATCAACTGTTGACGCACCATGTCCTGACGCAGGGAGTCACGGAACATTTCGGGAGTCATGCCGGCACGGCGGATCAGCTGCAGATAGCGATCATTGTTGAACTTGCCGTTCTCGGCAAACTCGGGCATGGCCACGATGGCCTGCTTGATCTGCTCATCGCTGACGCGCAGACCCAGCTCGCGAGCCTTGCTGTCCAGCAGCGCCTGATCGATCAGCCGATCCAGCACGCCGCGGCGGAACTGTTTCATGTAATCGGGGTTCGCGGCCAGCTGGCTGAATGCCTCTCCCATCTGGGATTCCATGCGGGCGCGCTCGTTACGGTAGGCATTTTCCAGTGCCGCAGCACTGATCTCGGTGCCATTGACGGTGGCGGGGGCGGTACGGGCCGGGCCGTTCAGGTAACTACCTACACCAGCCAAGGCAAAGGAGAGGATGATCAGGCCCAAGATAACCTTGGCTACCTTGCCCTGCGCCCCTTCGCGTAGTTTATCCAACATCATGTTTGTACTTATGCTCCCGAACTCGATGGGCGTAAACAATAAAAAGGCGCACCGATTGCGATGCGCCTTGGTCAATCAGTATGAGAGAAGACTCTCTAACTTGTCTGGTCTGCGACCAAGGACGGTAGCCGACGGATATCAGCGACCGACTTAGTTAACAGCGTCTTTCAGGGCCTTACCGGCTTTGAAGGCAGGAACTTTACCAGCAGCGATTTCGATGGTCGCGCCAGTCTGCGGGTTACGGCCTGAACGGGCAGCACGCTCGCGCACAGCGAAAGTACCGAAACCAACCAGAGCAACCTGGTCACCCTCTTTCAGCGCTTCACCAACAGCATCAATGAAGGCATCCAACGCACGGCCAGCGGCAGCTTTGGAGATATCGGCACCGTCTGCAATCTTGTCAATCAGTTGAGATTTATTCACTCTTATATTCCCCTTTTATCAAACACCGCTGCGGCGCTGATTTCCCTGGCCACAACAAGTGGAGGTTTTATAGCAAGCCTCCTGATCAGTTGCAAGTGACAATCTGGCGCAAACCCGCGCCACACAACGCATTGCGACTCATCACGAGTACCCGATCGGTGGTCAAGGCTACTTCCGTTATCGGGCGCATGCAAGCCTTAACCACCCGTCGAATGCGCCAAATTTGCGGCGCATCAACATTTACACGACAGAAACGCGCTCAAACCCCTGTGGATTGTCCTGCAACGCCAATTCCAGCACCTCGTCAATCCAGCGAACCGGATAAATTTCAAGGTCTTGTTTGACGTTTGCCGGGATCTCCTCAAGGTCACGCTCGTTCTCTTTCGGAATAAGCACTCGCTTGATGCCGCCACGATGGGCTGCCAGCAACTTCTCCTTGAGACCACCGATGGGCAGCACTTCGCCGCGCAAGGTGATCTCCCCTGTCATAGCCACATCAGCACGAACCGGATTACCGGTCAAGCTGGAGACAAGGGCAGTACACATGGCGATACCGGCGCTCGGACCATCTTTCGGGGTTGCCCCTTCCGGTACGTGCACGTGGATATCGCGCTTCTCGTAGAAGTCGGCATTGATGCGCAGCTTCTCGGCACGGGCTCGTACGACCGTCATGGCCGCCTGGATTGACTCCTGCATCACATCACCGAGGGAACCGGTATAAGTGAGCTTGCCCTTGCCCGGCATGTTGGTGGTCTCGATGGTGAGCAGATCGCCCCCCACTTCGGTCCACGCCAGACCACACACCTGACCCACCTGGTTCTGGTCGGTGGCCTTGCCGTAATCGAAACGCTGCACCCCGAGGAACTCCTTGAGGTTCTCCTGATTGACCTGAACATGCTTGATGCTCTTGTCCAGCAGGATGCGCTTGACCGCCTTGCGACAAATCTTGGAGATCTCGCGCTCCAAACTCCGCACCCCCGCCTCGCGGGTGTAGTAGCGGATCACTCCGACCAGGGCAGAATCTTCGATGGTGATCTCGGACTCTTTCAGGCCGTTGCGCTGGATCTGCTTGGCAACCAGATGCTGCTTGGCAATGTTGAGCTTCTCATCTTCGGTGTAACCGGAGAGGCGGATCACTTCCATCCGGTCCAGCAAGGGACCCGGGATGTTCATGGAGTTGGAGGTAGCCACGAACATCACGTCCGACAGGTCATAATCCACTTCCAGATAGTGATCGTTGAAGCTGTTGTTCTGTTCCGGATCCAGCACTTCCAGCAAGGCGGATGCGGGATCGCCGCGCATGTCCGAGCTCATCTTGTCGATCTCGTCGAGCAGGAACAGCGGGTTCTTCACACCGACTTTCGCCATCTTCTGGATGAGCTTGCCAGGCATGGAACCGATATAGGTACGGCGGTGACCGCGTATCTCCGCTTCGTCACGCACCCCACCGAGGGCCATCCGCACATATTTGCGGCCTGTCGCCTTGGCGATGGATTGGCCCAGCGAGGTCTTGCCCACACCGGGAGGCCCAACCAGACAGAGGATGGGGCCCTTGAGCTTGTTCACCCGTGCCTGTACCGCCAGATATTCGAGGATGCGATCCTTGACCTTCTCGAGGCCATAGTGATCGGCATCCAGCACCTCTTGCGCCTTGCCAAGGTCTTTCTTGACCTTGGATCGCGCCTTCCAGGGCACCTGTACCATCCAGTCCACATAGCTGCGAACCACGGTAGCCTCGGCGGACATGGGAGACATCATCTTCAGCTTGGCAAGCTCGGCCTGGGCCTTTTCACGGGCATCTTCCGGCATGCCAGCCTCTTCAATCTTGCGATTGAGGGCTTCAAACTCATCCGGGCTATCTTCCAGCTCACCCAGCTCTTTCTGGATGGCCTTCATCTGCTCGTTGAGGTAATACTCGCGCTGACTCTTTTCCATCTGCTTCTTGACGCGAGTACGGATGCGCTTCTCGACCTGCAGCAGGTCAATTTCCGACTCCATCATCGCCATCAGGAATTCGATGCGCTCGGAGACAGAGACGATCTCCAGCACCTTCTGCTTGTCTTCCAGCTTGAGCGGCATGTGGGCCGCCATGGTGTCAGCCAGACGCGCAGCATCGTCGATCGCCGATATCGAGGTCAGTACCTCGGGCGGGATCTTCTTGTTGAGCTTGATATAGCCTTCAAACTGGCCGATGGCGGAGCGAACCAGCACTTCCTGATCCTTCTCCTCAATGGCTTGGGAGGGGATGTACTGGGCCTCGCAGACAAAGAAATCCTTGTCGTCGATCATCCGCTCCAGGCGGGCACGCTGCCCACCCTCTACCAGCACCTTGACGGTGCCGTCCGGCAGCTTGAGCATCTGCAGAATATTGGCCACTGTCCCGACGGTGAAGATCTCCTCCACAGTCGGCTCATCGGTTGACGCATCCTTCTGGGCCACCAGCAGAACTTTCTTGTCCTGCTCCATGGCCGCTTCCAGACAGCGAATGGATTTTTCCCGCCCCACAAAGAGTGGAATGACCATGTGGGGATAAACCACCACGTCACGAAGAGGCAGGACGGGAATCTCGATGCGTTCTGAACGCTCTAGGTTCATATATGTCCTCTCGGCTTGTTATACCGTTGGCAAAGCGCTTGGCTGAGTATATGGGGGCGCTGAGATGAGATTCAATCGCCGAAACCGTAAAAAGCATGAAAGGGGCAAAAAGCCCCTTCCATTTGATTAAAAATCAGACATTTACTCTGATGCAGCAGCCTGGGTTTCGGGATTTTCGTAGATCATCAAGGGCGCAGAGTCCCCTTTGATCACGGTCTCGTCGATCACCACCTTGCTGACCCCTTCCAGAGAAGGCAGGTCATACATGGTATCCAGCAGCACGGCTTCCACGATGGAACGCAAACCACGAGCACCGGTTTTACGCTCCATCGCCTTGCGAGCAATGGCGTTGAGTGCGTCGTCACGGAACTCCAGCTCGACCCCTTCCAGGTCGAACAACGCAGCGTACTGTTTGGTCAGCGCGTTTTTCGGCTCTTTCAGGATCTGGATAAGGGCAGACTCGTCCAGCTCGGTCAGGGTCGCGACCACCGGCAGACGGCCGATGAACTCGGGGATCAGACCATATTTGATCAGATCTTCCGGCTCTACCTTGGCGAAGGTCTCGCTCAGGGTGGCCTTGGCATCCTTGGATTTCACCTCGGCGCCAAAACCGATACCGGTTCCCTTCACGGAACGCTGCTCGATCACCTTGTCAAGACCAGCAAAGGCACCGCCACAGATGAAGAGGATCTTGGAGGTATCAACCTGCAAGAACTCCTGCTGCGGATGCTTGCGACCACCTTGCGGCGGCACGGAAGCAATGGTCCCTTCGATCAGCTTGAGCAGTGCCTGCTGTACCCCTTCCCCGGAGACATCGCGGGTGATGGAGGGGTTGTCCGACTTGCGGGAGATCTTGTCGATCTCGTCGATATAGACGATGCCACGCTGGGCCTTCTCTACGTCGTAGTCGCACTTTTGCAGCAGCTTCTGGATGATGTTCTCCACGTCCTCGCCCACATAACCGGCTTCGGTCAGGGTGGTCGCATCGGCCATGGTGAACGGCACATCCAGCAGACGAGCCAGAGTCTCGGCCAGCAGGGTTTTACCGCTACCGGTCGGGCCAATCAGCAGGATGTTGGATTTGCCGAGCTCCACACCACTGTTTTCGCCGCTGTTGCGCAGACGCTTGTAGTGGTTGTAGACGGCAACGGCCAACACCTTCTTGGCGTACTCCTGCCCGATCACATAGTCATCGAGATGAGCGCGGATCTGATGAGGGGTCGGCAGCTCGTTACCATCGCGCTTGGGCGAGATCTCGCGGATCTCTTCGCGGATGATGTCGTTGCACAGCTCGACGCACTCATCACATATGTAGACGGAAGGGCCAGCGATCAGCTTGCGCACTTCATGCTGGCTTTTGCCGCAAAAAGAGCAGTAGAGCAGCTTATCACCCTCACCCTTGCGTTTCTCTGTCATTCAGCAACCTCGTTTTATCAATAGAGGATGGATCGGCCTGTTGAGTTTACAACAGACCGGGACACCCTGCTCAGCTACGCTGGCTCAGGACACCGTCAACCAGACCATAGGCCACGGCCTGCTCGGCGGACATGAAGTTGTCACGATCGGTGTCACGCTCGATGGTAGCCATGTCCTGACCGGTGTGGAACGCCAGGCGCTCGTTCAGGGTATTTTTGATCTTGAGGATCTCCTGGGCGTGGATCTGGATATCAGATGCCTGCCCCTGGAAGCCACCCAGCGGCTGGTGGATCATCACGCGGGCGTTAGGCAGGCAGAAACGCTTGCCCTTGGCACCGCCAGCCAGCAGGAAGGCACCCATGGAGCAGGCCTGCCCCATGCAGACGGTGCTGACATCCGGCTTGATGAACTGCATGGTGTCGTAGATGGACATGCCCGCAGTCACCGAACCACCCGGCGAGTTGATGTAGATATAGATGTCCTTGTCCGGATTCTCGGACTCGAGGAACAGCAGCTGGGCAACCACCAGATTGGCCATGTGATCTTCAACCTGACCAGTCAGGAAGATCACCCGCTCTTTCAGCAGACGGGAGTAAATATCGTAGGAACGTTCACCCTTGGCAGTCTGTTCGACCACAATGGGGACCAGCGCATTGCTGGGAGAATCGGTCATATCGTTATAGTTCTTGTACATAAGGCATTGTCCCTAAAATAAAATGGCCCGAGTGGAGATCACACGAGCCATTATACTTAACAGTCTTGACCTTAAGTCAAATGTTCTTAGGCAGCGGCGCCAGACTTGTTGATCACTTCGTCAAAGGCAACTTCTTTTTCGGTCACTTGCGCTTTGGACAGGATCAGGTCGATGGCTTGATCTTCTACTGCCAGGTTACGAACGCCGTTCAGCATCTGTTCGTTCTTCTGGTAGTACTCGATCACTTCCTTCGGATCTTCGTAGGCAGTCGCCATGGACTCGATGATGCTGTTTACACGGGCATCGTCAGCCTTGATCTCGTTGGTGCGGATCACGTCACCCAGCAGCAGGCCTACGCGTACACGACGCTCGGCTTGAGCCTGGAACAGTTCAGCCGGCAGCTCGGGAGCGTTGCCGCCCTGGAAGCCACCGAAACGCTGCAGAGCCTGCTGACGCAGTGCGTCGATCTCTTGCGCAACGGCAGCTTTCGGCAGATCGATTTGGTTGGCTTCAACCAAGCCGTTCAGAACCTGCTCTTTCACGCTGTTTTTCAGGGCTTGAGCCAGTTCGCGCTCCATGTTCTTGCGCACTTCGGCTTTCAGCTCTTCAACAGAACCGCTTTCGATACCGAAACGCTTCACGAACTCTTCGGTCAGCTCAGGCAGGATCTGCTCTTCAACCTTGATCAGCTTGGAAGCGAACTTGGCCTCTTTGCCTTTCAGGTTTTCAGCGTGGTAGTCAGCCGGGAAAGTCACTTCGATGGTGAACTCGTCGCCCGCTTTCTTGCCCAGGATGGCGTCTTCGAAGCCCGGGATCATGCGGCCAGCGCCCAGCACCAGGTTGAAGCCTTCAGCTTTGCCGCCGTCGAACTCTTCACCATCGATGGAACCGACGAAGTCCATGGTCACACGCATGCCATTGGCAGCGGCAACATCGGCATCAGCCCAGGTAGCGTGCTGCTTGCGCAGGGTGTCGATCATGTTGGCCAGATCTTCGTCCTTCACGGTCGCAACCGGCTTCTCGACCTTGATGGTCTCGAGACCTGCAACTTCGAACTCCGGATACACTTCGAAAGTGGCGGTGAATTCAAAATCCTGACCTTCTTTGATCTCTTTCGGATCCATGGTCGGGGCACCGGCTGGGCTCAGTTTGTTTTCGATGATGGCTTTGATGAAGTTGCTCTGCATCATTTCATCAGCAACGCGGGCGTGAGCCATGGCGCCGAACATCTTCTTGATGATGGCAACCGGAGCCTTGCCAGGACGGAAACCGTCGATGCGACGAGTTTTGGCCAGGCCATTCAATTCTTTACGCACAGCGGCGTCTACGGTAGCGGCCGGTACAGTGATGGTAAGACGGCGTTCCAGACCCTGGGTTGTCTCTACAGAAACTTGCATTCTTCTACCTCGTTCAACTCAGCACTGTGTGCTGACCCTTTATTGCCCCTGGGCAAAGCCCGGAGTCTTCCTGTTTATAAAGACAACGATATGTCTTTGTGATGAGAAAATATGACGCGGCATTATAGCGGCGCACTTTGGTCGAGTCGAGCCACACATCCCCCACATTGAGCGGCGTGCAAGCACAATTCGTGCAAAACTGCCCTTTATATGGGGAGAGAGGTGCCAGACTTCAACTATCCGATGGCAATAATTTTGCGTTTGCTCACCTTTTTTCATCCGAACGCCGCTTTATTGCCCATCTTTCGCCGAAACACAGCCCACCGTTGCGGGCGGCGACTCAATTTGTCCAGCCAAATGGCGATTGGGCCAATCAACCATTGCGTCCCTCCCCCTCCCTCGTTATGGTGGCAACCAAATTGATGATCTGGAGTCACTCACATGGCCTTTTTCCGCTTCTTGTTCAATCTGCTCTGGTTTGTACTGGGAGGTATCTTTATGGGCCTGGCCTGGTGGCTGGCCGGTCTTGTCTGCTTTATCTCGCTGGTCGGCATCCCCTGGGGACGTGCCTGCTTCGTGATCGGCACCTTTACCTTCTTCCCGTTTGGCAAGCAGGCGGTCAACCGCAAGACCATGACCGGCCAGAGCGATATCGGCACCGGCACTCTGGGGCTGATTGGCAACATCCTCTGGTTCGTGCTGATCGGTGTCTGGCTCGCCATCGGCCACATCGCTTCCGCGCTGGCCTGCTTCGTAACCATTATCGGTATCCCGTTCGGTATCCAGCACCTCAAGCTGGCGCTGATCAGCCTGGCTCCTATCGGCCAGATGATTGTGACCAACCAGGAGGCGGAATCGGGCCGCTATATCCGCTAAACACGGGAAATGCGCGGGCAGACGCTGCCCTGCAACGAAAAAAAGGGCAGACTAGGGTCTGCCCTTTTTTATTCTCTTTTGTTGAGGCCATCATGTTACCCAGCCACTTTTTCGCCAATCTCGCCCGCATGAAACTCATCTACCGCTGGCCCCTGATGCGCAACATCCAGCCGGAAAACATTGCCGAACACAGCCTGCAGGTCGCCATGGTGGCCCATGCCCTCGGCATCATCAAAAACCGGCTGTTTGGCGGCAGCGTGAATGCCGACCGCGCCGCCGTGATGGCCCTCTACCACGACAGCAGTGAGGTGCTGACCGGCGATCTGCCTACCCCGGTCAAATACTTCAACCCCGAAATTGCCCGCGAGTACAAGAAGATAGAACTGGCCGCCGAGCAGCGTCTGCTTGGCATGCTGCCGCCGGAACTGGTGGAGGACTTTCGCCCCCTGCTCGATTCGGCAGCCCAGGATGACGAGCTGGCCAGGCTGGTCAAGGATGCCGACACCCTCTGCGCCTATACCAAGTGTCTGGAGGAGATCAACGCGGGAAACCGGGAGTTCGAACCGGCTCGCAAACGCCTTGAGGCCATGCTGGCAGCGCGGATGAGCGATGAGATGCGCTACTTTATCGACACCTTTGTGGCCAGCTTCTCCCTGCCGCTCGATGAGCTCAACGCTCACTAAGCCAGTCTACATGACCTGAAAACAGAAGAGCCCGCCGGTTTAACACCGGCGGGCTCTTCGTCTT
>NZ_JBFODV010000148.1:0-21685 GCF_040908495.1 Aeromonas sp. R1-1
TTTTTTACTGGCGCAGCGTGGTTTTATCTCATCAGAGGGAGACAAAGATCCCGGCCAGGGTGGCGCTCATCAGGTTGGCGAGGGTCGCCGCCAGCACCGCCTTGAAGCCCATATTGGCCACATCGTGACGGCGCTCCGGCGCCATGGTGCCGATGGAGCCGAGCTGCACCGCAATTGAGCCCAGATTGGCAAAACCGCACAGCGCAAAGGTGATGATGATCTGGGTGTGGGCGCTCAGATCCGCCTTGATATTGGCAAAGTCCAGATAGGCGACGAACTCGTTCATGATCACCTTCTGACCAATCAGGGATCCTGCCGCCATCATCTCGCTGGCGGGCACGCCAATCAGCCAGGCCACCGGAGCAAACAGATAGCCCAGCAACTGCTGCAGGGAGAGATCGGCCCAGCCGAACCACTCGCCGACGGTGGTGAGACCGGCGTTGATCATGGTAATGACGCTGACAAAGGCGAGCAGGATAGTGCCGATGGCCACGGCGATTTTCATGCCGCCCATAGCGCCGCCCGCTAGCGCGTCAATGGCGTTGCTGTAATCGCTCTTGTCGAGGGTGATCTCGGTCTGATCGCTCACCTGCTGCTGCTCCGGCACCAGCAGTTTGGCCATCAGCAGGCCACCGGGCGCCGCCATAAAGGAGGCGGCAATGAGGTATTTAAGATCCACACCCAGACCGGCGTAACCGCCCAGCACCGAGCCCGCCACCGAGGCCATGCCACAGGTCATCACCGCAAAGAGCTCGGAGCGGGTCATACCGGCGAGGAAGGGACGAATAAGCAGCGGCGACTCCCCTTGCGACAGGAAGATATTGCCGGTGGCCACCAGCGACTCGGCGCGGCTGGTGCCGAGCAGGCGGTGCACGGCGCCACCCAATACACGGATCACCCACTGCATGATGCCGAAGTGGTAGAGCACGGCGATCAGCGCGCTGATAAAGATCACCAGCGGCAGCACCCGCACGGCGAAGATAAAGCCGTTGCTGGCGAGATCGCCAAACACAAAACGGATGCCGCTGTCGGCAAAGCCGAGCAGGGCGGAGACGCCATTGCTCATGGCACCGAGCATGATTTGTCCGGGGGGGAAATAGAGCACCAGCGCAGCAAAACCGGTTTGCAGGGTGAGCGCACCCAGCACGGTTCGCCAGCGGATGGCTCGGCGGTTTTCACTCGCCAGCCAGGCGATAAACATCAGGGCCAGCATACCGACCAGACTCAATAACAGTGTCATCTTGCACCTATGAAGAGAGGAGTTTCATATGGCAAGTCTGCAGACAGGCGTCGCGGGAGATCCGGCGGGAGAGGTGCCGACCCACGCGACACGCAGACCACAAACCTACAGGTTAGTGGCGGGTCCCATCCTGGGGTCATTCACGTTCCGGGTGACAGCATGTATCGGGTGACGCCAGCGCCGTCGCAGGGGGAGATGCGGCCGGGTGGCAGGTCGGGCGGCGATGGTACAGTGATCATCGTCGCAGAAAAAGCGGTAAAACGATTGGCCGGAATAACTTTTTCAACTTGTTCACACAACGAAACAGGGCCAGCGTGACGCTGGCCCTGTTTCAATCCGTACTTGAGTACTCAGATGATTACTTGAGGCGCTTGCCGCTCGCATCCACCACCTGCTCGCCATCCTCCTTGGCGAAGGCCCCTTTTTGCTGATCGGGCAATATATCGAGCACCACTTCCGACGGACGGCACAGTTTGGTGCCAAGCGGCGTAACGACGATGGGGCGGTTGATGAGGATGGGGTGAGCCAGCATGGCATCGATCAGTTCATCATCGCTGAAACGATCTTCCGCCAGACCGAGCGCCTCGTAGGGTGGAACGTTCTTGCGCAGCAGATCGCGCACCGGCATGTCCATGGCGGCGATCAGCGCCACCAGCTGGTCACGGGAGGGGGGCGTCTCCAGATAGTGGATGACAGTGGGCTCGACGCCGCTGTTGCGGATCAGCTCCAGGGTGTTACGGGAGGTACCACATTCCGGGTTGTGATAGATGGTGATTGCACTCATTTGCGTGTCTCTCATTAATCAAGTGAATAGAAAATGGATAGCATCTAGTTCGCGGCCAGCTGTTAGCGGCCATCAGTCAGCGGCTTAGACCCGCTTCGTACCAGGGTTTGCTGGCGTTAACCACCCGCACCACCAGCAGCATGACCGGCACCTCGATCAGCACGCCAACCACGGTGGCGAGCGCCGCGCCGGAGTGAAAGCCGAACAGGCTTATGGCGGCGGCCACCGCCAGCTCGAAGAAGTTGGAGGCGCCGATCAGGGCGGAAGGACAGGCGACCGAGTGCTTCTCCCCCACCTTGCGGTTGAGCCAGTAAGCAAGCCCTGAGTTGAACAGCACCTGGATCAGGATCGGTACCGCCAACAGGGCGATAACCAGCGGCTGCTCGATGATGGCGTTGCCCTGAAAGGCAAACAGCAGCACCAGAGTGAGCAGCAGGGCCGCCACCGACCAGGGCTGGATGCGGGTCATGACGCCGTCAAAATGGGCCTCTCCCTTTTTCAGCAAAGCCTTGCGCAGCAGCTGGGCGATGATGACCGGGATGACGATATAGAGCACCACAGAGGTGAGCAGAGTATCCCACGGCACTATGATGCTGGAGACCCCGAGCAGCAGCGCCACCAGCGGGGCGAAAGCAAACACCATGATGAGGTCGTTCACCGCCACCTGCGACAGGGTGAAGTAGGGATCGCCGTTGGTGAGGCGACTCCAGACAAACACCATGGCGGTGCAGGGGGCCGCCGCCAGCAGGATCAGGCCCGCTACGTAACTGTCGAGCTGATCCGCCGGCAGCCAGTCGGCAAACAGCACGCGGATAAAGAGCCAACCGAGGAAGGCCATGGAGAAGGGCTTGACCAGCCAGTTGATAAAGAGGGTGACCCCAATGCCCTTCATGTGCCCCTTCACCTGATGCAGGGCGCCAAAATCGATCTTGAGCAGCATGGGGATGATCATCACCCAGATCAGCAGCCCCACCGGCAGGTTGACCTTGGCCACCTCCATGGCGCCGATCGCCTTGAAGAGATCCGGCAACCCCTGCCCGAGACCAATCCCCACCAGAATGCAGAGGGCGACCCAGGCGGTCAGATAACGTTCAAAAAAGCCGATGGCAGGCACGGCCTTGGCATCACATGTTGCAGACATCACAGCTCCCGATGCGGCGCAATCCCGCATCTTCTATTGGTTCAAAACACAGGTTTATAACAAGTAACGGCATATTCAAGCCGCCCCGGCAGCAGACCGGGGCGGCGACTCAATGGTGCTGGCAGAGACGGCGCAGGGCATCGGGCCCCACTGGCTCCTCGGCGAGCAGCGGCACCACGGCGTAGCGGCTGGCATGTTGCTGCTCGACCGCTTCGATATGGGGCAACTGGCGCTCGGCCCGCAGTTGCAGCAGCGGTGAGCTGACCGCGGCTTGCTGCAAGCTGTGGTTGATGAGCCAGCCCCAGGGCTCGATGCCGGCCCGGCGCAGATCGGATTGCAGATTGGCAGCCTCCTGCACTGGCGTCGGCTCAGGCAGCGTCACAATCAGCACCTTGGTCTGCTTGGGGTCCTGCAACTGCATCATGGGGGTGGTGAAGTGCAGCCCCTTGTTTCCCATCTGGCGAGCGATCTCCCTATGGTAGGCGCCGGTGGCGTCGAGCAGCAGCAGGGTGTGGCCGGTGGGGGCAGTATCCATCACCACGAAGCGCTTGCCCGCCTCGCGAATGATGCGCGAGAAGGCCTGAAACACGGCGATCTCCTCGGTACAGGGGGAGCGCAAGTCCTCCTCCAGCAGTGCCCGCCCCTGCTCGTCCAGGGCCGCTCCCTTGCTGGCCAGCACCTGGGCGCGGTAACGCTCGGTCTCGGCGTGGGGGTCGATGCGACTCACCTCAAGATGGGACAAGCTACCTGCCAGCGTCTCGCTCAGGTGCGCGGCGGGATCCGAGGTGGTGAGGTGCACCGGCAAGCCGCGGCTGGCCAGCTCCACCGCCACGGCGGCCGCCAAGGTTGTCTTGCCTACCCCGCCCTTACCCATCAGCATGATAAGGCCATGACCATCGGCGGCCAGCTCGTCCACCAGCGAACTCAACTCGGGCTGGGCTTGCTTGACAGTGGACTGTACTGTCGAGGATTGAGCAGCTCTTCCCTCTGCTTGCAGCAACAGCCGCAAACTGTCGACCCCCACCAGATTGGTGGCCAGCAGCGGGATCTGATCCTGCGCCAGCCCCTTTATCCCCTGCGGCATATCGGCAAGAGCCTGTTGCTCGCGCTGCCAGAGCGCCATTGCCAGCGGATCTCCGGCAAGGGCGCCTTCGGGGAAGAGGCCATTGATCACCAACTGCTGATTCAACAAGCCAATGGCGGCCAGCTCCTCGTGGGTGCGAGCCACTTCCCGCAGGGTGGAGTGCTGGGCGCGTGCCACCAACACCAAGCGGGTGCGAGCGGCATCAGCCAGGGCGGCGACCGCCTCGGCATACTGGCTGCGCTGTTTCTCCAGCCCCGCCAGCGGGCCCAGGCAGGAGGCATCCCCCTTGCCCTGCTCCAAAAATTCGCTCCAGGCGCCCGGCAATTGCAGCAGCCGGATGGTGTGGCCGGTTGGGGCCGTATCAAAGACGATATGGTCATACTCGGCCAGCAGCGTTTGGTCGGTCAGCAGCGCAGTGAATTCGTCAAAGGCGGCGATCTCGGTGGTGCAGGCGCCGGAGAGCTGCTCCTCGATGCTGCGCACCACGCTCTCGGGCAACTTGCCGCGCACCGGCCCGACGATCCGCTCCCGATAGGCTTTGGCCGCCGCGGGGGGATCTATCTCCAGCGCCGACAAACCGGACACAGCGGCGATGGTTGTGACCCGATTGCCGATCTCGGTGGCAAACACCTGCCCCACGTTGGAGGCAGGGTCGGTGCTCACCAGCAGCACCCGCTTGCCAATATCACAGAGAGCCACCGCACTGGCGCAGGCCAGCGAGGTCTTGCCCACCCCGCCCTTGCCGGTGAAAAAGAGAAACGGCGGTGGATTGGTCAGAAAATGGTACATAGCCTCTCCCGAATGGTGCGTCACGACTCAGCAGCAACCGCTGCCGGAGCAGCAGCCGCCCTTGACGATCCCCTTGATGGCCGCTTGCGGCGCAGGCAGCCCGGCATAACGGGCCAGCTCACTGCGGCTCGGATAACGACCGGTCAACACCACCTGCCCCTCCACCAGCACCAGCGGCAACCCCTCCTCCCCGGCGTGGGTCAGAAAAGCGCTGACGGCAGGTGTCTCGGCAAATTGCATCGGCTGCTGGGCCAGATTGAAACGCTCGATGGCTACTCCCTGCTCCTTGGCCCAGGCAAGGTCGGCTGCGAAGGTGACCAGTGCCTGATCAACCTCGGTACCGCAGACACCGCTGGAGCAGCAGAGGGCGGGATCAAAAATCTGAATGGAGGACATGGCATTACTCCTTGTTGCAGCAGGGCTGCGCAGGCAGAACATGGGGGGAGCAGGCTGACTCGGCACGCATCACGCCGCACGCCTCGGGATGACCGGCGCAGCACTCCTCGGTAAGGTAGGCGATCACATCCAGCATCAGGGGAATATTGGCGCGGTAGCGTAGAAAGCGCCCCTCCTGCTCCACCGACAGCAGACCGGTGTTGAGCATCGCCTTGAGGTGAAACGAGAGGGTATTGGGGGCAATATCGAGCTCGCTGGCCAGTTCACCGGCGACCCGCCCCTCCAGCCCGGCCTTCACCAGCAGCCGCCATACATCGAGCCGGATGCCGGATGCCAGTGATTCAAAGACCTTGGTGGCCATCTCTTTGTTCATCTTCACTCCCCTTGGTGCGACTTTTCATTTCAACTATACAAGAATTATTGAAATGATCAAGATACGTACCGAAGCAAAGATTCGAGGTGCAGGCATCAAACTGGGCAGCAAGGGGGCGACGAGTGAACAACAGTTGCGGACGACCACACAGGGTTCATCGCAGATAAACAGACGCCCTCCAGAGGGAGGGCGTATCAGACAGTCAGAACTGTCGGGGCAATCAGACAAACGCGTGCCTTATTTGGCAGCAGGCACAGCGTTAAAGGTGAGCAGGGCTGCCTTGTTGGCATCGCTCAGGGTCAGCTGGTTGCCGTTGATGGAGTAGGTGGCCACCTTCTCAAGCTTTTGCAGGAACTCGGTCTCTTTGTTCATGGCGTCGCCGATGCACATCATGCGAGTGGAGCCCATGGCGCCCAGCGTCAAGACACCGTCACCCTGCTTGGTGATGCCGCCAAAATAGCGGTTGCAGCCGCCCTTGCCCGCCACCTTGCCGTCGACCACTTGCAGGGTGAAGGTATCGCCGGTGGCGCCTTGCAGCTGCCAGCCGGATGCTTGCAGTTGAGCCATGCTGGAACCTGTTGCCATTGCGCAGCCTCCCAGTGCCAGCGCGGCCAGCAGAGTCAGTTTCTTGTTCATGGATTCACCTCTTAATGATTAGAGCCATCAATACGGCAGCCTGTTTATCATGGCTGGCGCCCATGCCAAAGGATTTTATTGTGATCTCCCTTCACTTTACTACCAGCTGGCATGTGCCATGCTTAGGCTCAGTTCCGGACCCAGGGAGGGGAAACGAATGGTCAAATCGCTCATCATCACACTGCTTGCAACCTGCGCCAGCATGGCCGCACAGGCCAACGACTGGGCAGTGGTTCAGCCGCAATCCAACCCGTCTCTCTATGTCAAAAGTTACTCGGGTGTGCTGCTCAATGGCCATAGCCATCACAGCGACAGTTTTGATCTCTGGCTGGTCAATAGCGGCTATCAATATCCGGTGGTGGATGATGTGACCCTCTTTATGGAAGCGGGCCCGGCAGTGGCGGATCAGAATCGCACATCCGGTTTCAATATGAGTTCGGGGATACGCTACCAGCTCTCTCCGGCATTCAATATCGGCAGCCAGATAAAGCATCTCGATCTCAACAAGGCCAGCACCCTGCTGGAGCTCAACTCCAGCCTGCTGCTGACCCCCAGACTCTCCCTCACCGCCAACTACGGCGTCAGCGCCATCACTGCCGATCAGGCACTGAGCCTGGGGGTCGGTTTCAACTTCTGAATCAGATCAGCGGCGTGGCACTCACCACCACGCCGTTGCGATCCGCATAGACGTAATCCCCTTCGTGGATGGTCACACCGGCAAAGCTGACCACGGCCCCCAGCTCTCCCAATCCCCGCTTCTCGGTCTTGACCGGACAGGCTGCCAGCGCCTTGACCCCGAGCGCCAGTGTCGCCAGGGTGCCCACATCCCGCGCCGCACCGTGGATCAGGATACCCTCCCACCCCTGCTCCACCGCCTTGACCGCCAGTTGATCGCCCAGCAGCGCACGGCGCAGCGAGCCGCCGCCGTCGATCACCATCACCTTGCCGTGACCGGGGCGGGTCACCAGATCCCGCACCAGACTGTTGTCTTCATAACAGGAGAGCGTTACGGCGCGACCATAAAAGAGGGTCTTGCCGCCAAAATCCTGAAACACCGGGTCGGCTACTTGCAGCAAGTCGCCATGTTGATCGCAGAGGTCGGGCAGGAGATCCAGCATGATTTGATTCCTTTCAGATGCATGAAGGTGTTCATTCTTTCATCAGGCAAGGTTTCTGGCAATCCAGAAGGATTCAATATTGCCCAGACAAACTGCTGATTTATCCATCAATACTGGTGTCAGCCAGAGCTGGCCATCCTCCACCCAGTAGATGGCGTTCTGGCCGAAACGGGCAGCCAGCTGACGGGCTTGTGGCAGGGATAGCGCCACCGCCAGCGATGACTCCTGCCAGCGTTCGTCCGGGTCAGATCCCCAAAATGGCCCCACCACGGGCACCTGCAAATCCAAGGTCAGATGGCGCCACAGCGCCCGTTCCCGCCGCATATTGCGTCGTTCTGTGACCCACTGGCTGGCCGGATTCCAGGCTGTGATGATGGCAAAAGCAGACCAGTCTGGTGGCTCAAATGGCGCGATAAAGCAAATTTTCTTGTAGTTTTCCCACAAATTCATGTCAATCACATGTTACATTCCATTACATTTTGTAGGGGCGAAAACCCGGTTCAGGCCAAGTATGATGCTGCTGTACCAGGGTTTGACCTATATCAAATCAGAGTTAAAAAGTTGCTATCTGACGGCAAAGAGTGTTGTTATGCTCCTGTTAACTGATAAAATGCGGCCACTTTCGTAATGGACGACCTTTCCAGGCTCTGCTCGACCAGACTTGTCGGGAACCTATAAGTGGCACAGGGATACTTGCCGGTACTGATGCCTAATTCGCGATATTCCGACCTGACTCTCATACCCAGGATGACGTAATAAATTTTCAGGATCAGTCAGGAAATCGGTTTGAAACGCCAAAGAGTGTTAAATTTAAGATAATTAACTGATAAGAATCTGGGAATACTCATGCAAACACCACACATTCTGATCGTCGAAGACGAGCTGGTCACACGCAATACCCTGAAAAGCATTTTTGAAGCCGAAGGCTACATCGTGCTCGAAGCCAACAACGGCGACGAGATGCATCAGGCTCTCACTTCCCACACCATCAATCTGGTGATCATGGACATCAACCTGCCGGGCAAGAACGGCCTGCTGCTGGCCCGTGAGCTGCGTGAGAACGACAACATCGCCCTGATGTTCCTGACCGGTCGTGACAACGAAGTGGACAAGATCCTGGGTCTGGAGATCGGCGCCGATGATTACATCACCAAGCCGTTCAACCCGCGCGAGCTGACTATCCGTGCCCGCAACCTGCTGAGCCGCACCATGAACGTGGCAGCCGGTGGCGAAGAGAAGAAGCTGGTTGAGCGCTACCTGTTCAACGGCTGGGCGCTGGATATCAACAGCCGCGCACTGGTCAGCCCCACTGGCGACATGTTCAAGCTGCCGCGCTCCGAGTTCCGCGCCATGCTGCACTTCTGCGAAAACCCGGGCCAGATCCAGACCCGTGCCGAACTGCTGAAGAAGATGACCGGCCGTGAGCTCAAGCCCCACGACCGTACCGTCGATGTGACCATCCGTCGCATTCGCAAGCACTTCGAAAGCGTCAACGATACTCCGGAGATCATCGCCACCATCCACGGCGAAGGCTACCGTTTCTGTGGTGAGCTGGAGCAGGAATAAGCTCCCGCTACGCTGTTGATCTGAAAAGGCGCCTCGGGCGCCTTTTCTGTCTCTGCAATTTGCCTTAAAAGCTGAGAAACCGTGAGCGTGACGTCGAACGGCGCACAAGACAGATGAAAAACAAAAAGCCCACTCGCAGGAGTGGGCTTTTCGCTTTGAAGCTGGAGCGGGCAGCGGGAATCGAACCCGCATCATCAGCTTGGAAGGCTGAGGTAATAGCCATTATACGATGCCCGCTTGGCATCTGAAATTTGGAGCGGGTGATGGGAATCGAACCCACGTATGCAGCTTGGGAAGCTACCGTTCTACCATTGAACTACACCCGCGTCAGGGCTCCTACTATATGCATTTTGCCGCCGAGCGCAATGGCGCCTTTGCCACTTTTTTCAATAAATCAATCTGTTCGGACAAGGATTGAACAGACGGTTGCTTTTTCAATCAAACATTTTCAACACAGATAATTTACAAGGTTGCCAAGGCCAAACGGCAAGGATAGTCTTGCGCCACTCGACGCGAGGATGGTGGTAATGGATAAAAAAACGCAAAAACGTCTCTATGGCTGGTTGCGCAAGCAATCGAGTCACGGTCGCCGCTGGATCACGATATCCATCGCTTTTGGCCTTGGCCAGGGCATTCTGATGGTGGCGCAAGCCTGGCTGCTGGCGACCCTGTTGCACGGCTTTATCATCGAAGGCTCAACGCCTGAGCAATCCATCACGCTCTTTATTACCCTGCTGCTGGTGACGCTTGGCAAAGCGGCGCTGGCCTATGGCCGGGAAGTGGCCAGCTTCAAGGCGGGCAGCGCGGTGCGCCAGACCATCCGCCAGCTGGTGCTCACGCGCTTGAGTCGTCTCGGCCCTGCCTATATTCAGCGCCGTCCGGCCGGTAGCTGGGCCAGCCTGTTGCTGGAACAGATTGAAAACATGCAGGATTTCTTCTCCCGCTATCTGCCACAGATGGCCATCGCCGTCTTTATTCCGGTGGTCATTCTAGTGGCTGTATTCCCGGTCAACTGGGCGGCGGGCCTTATCCTGCTGGGCACTGCGCCCCTCATCCCTATCTTTATGATCCTGGTGGGTGTGGGCGCCGCCGATGCCAACCGCCGCAATTTTCAGGCGCTGGCCCGCCTCTCCGGTCACTTCCTCGATCGCCTGAAGGGGCTGCGTACCCTGCAACTCTTTATGCGTACCCAGGCGGAAGGTGACGCCATTCGCGATGCCTCGGAAGATTTTCGTGAGCGCACCATGGAGGTGCTGCGCCTGGCGTTTTTGAGCACCGCCGTGCTGGAGTTCTTCGCAGCCATTTCAGTGGCGCTGGTTGCCGTCTACTTTGGCTTCTCTTATATCGACCATCTGAACTTTGGTAGCTATGGGGTAAAAGTCACCCTCTTTACCGGCCTGTTCGTGCTGTTTCTCGCCCCCGAGTTCTACGCCCCGCTGCGAGAACTCGGCGCCCACTACCACGCCAAAGCGCAGGCTATCGGCGCTGCCGAACAGCTGCTTGAATTCCTCGAAGCCGAGGTGAGCGAGCCGGCCGCAGGCAATGCGCCATTCCATGCCGACAGCCCGGTCAAGGTAGAAGCCAAAGGACTTGAAGTGCTGAGCGCCGAGGGCAAGGTCCTGGTCGGCCCCATCGACTTCACCCTGGAAGCCGGTTCGCGCACCGCCCTCATCGGCGTCAGCGGCGCCGGCAAGAGCTCGCTGGTCAACGCCCTGCTCGGCTTTGCTCCCTATCGCGGTGAGCTCAAGGTCAACGGGCAGGAGCTTGCCACCCTCGACATGAGCCAGTGGCGCCTGCAACTGGGCTGGCTCTCGCAAAACCCGCAGCTGTTCCACGCCTCCTTGCGCGACAACCTGCTGCTGGCCAAACCAACGGCCAGCGATGCCGAGCTGGAAGATGCCCTGAAACGGGCACAAGCGTGGGAATTTGCCATGGAGAAGGGGCTCGACTATCCGGTCGGCGATCAGGCGGGCGGCCTCTCGGTCGGCCAGGCCCAGCGCCTCGCACTGGCACGAACCCTGCTCAAATCGACCCAGCTGATGGTGCTCGACGAACCGACCGCCAGTCTGGACCGCCACTCCGAACGCGCCATCATGACCACTCTTGAGCAGGCGATGGCTGGCCAGACCCTGCTGATGATCACCCACCGCCTCGACCAGCTCACCAAGATGGACAAGATAATAGTGCTGGCCCGCGGCCAGCTGGTGGAGCAAGGCAGCTTCCAGCAACTTAGTTCTGGGCAGGGGGCTTTTGCCCGCCTGCTCTCCCAACGTTCCGGAGGTTCTCTCGATGAGTGATCTGTTGCCGTTTCTGCGCCTCTATCGCCAACACTGGCTCAGCCTCACCATTGGTTTGCTGCTGGCGCTGGTGACCCTGGCCGCCGGCATGGGACTACTCTCCCTCTCCGGCTGGTTCCTCTCCGCCGCCGCCGTGGCGGGGATGACCGTTGCGACGACACATGCCTTTAACTACATGACCCCCGCGGGCGGAGTGCGCTTCTTCTCCATCGTTCGCACCGCCGGTCGCTGGGGTGAGCGGGTGGTGAGCCACGACGCCACCTTCCGGGTACTGACCCGACTGCGGGTCTGGTTCTGGCAGAAACTCTCGCCGCTCTCCACCGGTACCCTGGCCAGTTTCCGTCAGGCGGATCTGCTCAACCGACTGGTGGCCGACATCGATGCGATGGACCACGTCTATCTGCGGCTGATCACCCCCATAGGCGCAGCCCTGCTCAGCACCGCCGGACTGGTCTTCTTCCTGTCGTTTTTCGACAGCCGTCTCGCCCTCACCCTGGGTGCCATTCTGCTGTTTGGCATGATCGCCCTGCCGCTGGTGTTCTACTTCCTCGGCCGTCGCCCCGGTCAGGCGCTGATTGCAGAAAAATCGACACTGCGTACCCGGATGGTGGACTATCTGGATGGTCAGGCCGAACTGCAGATGTTTGCCGCCGCCCCCAAGGCGCTGATTGAGCTGCAACAAGCCGAACAGGCCCTGCTCGTCGCGCAGGCCCGCATGGCCAAGGTGAGCGGGCTGGCCAACTTCTCGGTGCAACTGCTGAGCGGCTGGACCCTGACCCTGATGCTCTGGCTGGCCGGTCATGGGGTAGCGGGTGCTGCGCCCGACCCCATCACAGCACTGATGGTCTTTGCCACCCTGGCAAGCTTCGAGGCACTGATGCCGCTGGCGGGGGCTTTCCAGCACCTCTCCACCAGCCTCACCTCGGCACGCCGCCTGAACGAGATCCTGCAAGAAGCAAAAGCCCCCGTGTGGGGCGACGAGCAGACCCATGCCACCGCTGGCGCGCTTCAGATCAATGACCTCTATTTTGGCTACCCCGGCAACCCCCAGCCGGTGCTGCGTGGCTGCACCCTGCAGTTGCACGCCGGTGAGAAGCTGGCGCTGCTGGGCCAGACCGGCTGCGGCAAATCGACCCTGATGGGGCTGCTGACCCGTGAGTGGAGCCCGCAGGCTGGCAAGATCCTGCTGGGTGGCAAGCCGCTCACCGACTACAGCGAAGGGGCGCTGCGCGCCTCTATCTCGGTAGTAAGCCAGCGGGTGCATCTGTTTGCCGATACCCTGAGGGGCAACCTCAAACTGGCCGCCCCGACCGCCACTGACGATCAGCTGATTGCGGTACTGACCCAGGTCGGACTGGCCAATCTGCTGGAAGATGAGGCGGGTCTGGATGCCTGGCTCGGTGACGGCGGCCGCCCCCTCTCTGGTGGCGAACGTCGCCGTATCGGTATCGCCCGCGCCCTGCTGCACGATGCGCCGCTCTGGCTGCTGGACGAACCGACCGAAGGGCTCGACAGTCAGACCGAGCGGGAGATCATGGATCTACTGTTCCGGCTCGGGGCAGCTCGCACCTTGCTGCTTATCTCCCACCGCCTGCTGGGGATGGAGCAGATGGACCGGATCGCCCTGATGGAAGAGGGACAGATCCGCCTCTGTGCCCCTCATGACGAGCTGCTGGCGGATGATTACTACCGCAGCCTCTATCAACGGCTGGCTCCTGTTTGATATCAGCCTGATATCAGGCTGATGGGGGTCACACCCTGACAACCGGGCGCAAAACGGGGCTGGTCGCCGCAGGCGGCTGGCCCCTATAATGTCCCCCTCATTATTCAACAAGATGCCGACATGGAGCGCCTGCGCATTTCTACTGTCCTCATCACCGACACAAGATACGAGACGATGAAACGCCTGATCCTGATGATGCCCCTGATTGCCTCCGGCTGTGCCAACTACGCCTTCAACAGCAATCTGGATAAAGAGAACTTCGACGAATACTTCAAACCCGGTAGCGTGCGCATCTATGAACAGGATGAGCTGGCGGACCTCAACTACCTCTACCTCGGCACCATCGAGGGTGAATCCTGCCAGGCCGACGCCAACCAGCCGGTGCCCAACGCAGGTGAAGCGCGCACCCTGGCCCGCCGTCGCGCCGCCGACATGGGTGGCAACGGCGTCACCATCGACAAATGCACCGAGTTCAGCGACACCCCGGGCTGCCTGAAACAGGTGATCTGCTACGGGCAGGCGCTGAAAGTGGCCGAAGAGAAGTAACCCGCTGTCATGGCCCTCGCTATCGTTCGCCTTGGCAGCCCGCGCCTGCCCGATGAGGGGCTGCGGATCGGCACAGTGCGCCGCCCACCCCGCGGCGTACCCAAGAGCGAATTTGCCAGCCAGCATTGGTATGATGTCTGGTTTCCCAACCTAGCCCCCAGCAGCGAGACCATGAAGCAGGGGCAGACAGCCGAGACACCCGCCCAATGGGCGGCGTTTGGCAAACAGTACAAGGCCGAGATGGCGCAACCTGCCGCCAGGCATGATCTGGCGCTGCTGGCCGCCCTCTCCTACACCACCAACCTGTCGGTGGGCTGTTACTGCGAGCAGGAGTCCCGCTGCCATCGCACCATTTTGAAAGAGCTGCTGGTAGCCGCGGGGGCCGCCATCCGCTAACTCGGCGAGCGACAGCGCTACGATAGGAAATGGAGTCAGCCGATCTTAAGCCGTCATCAGGCATGGATAGACAGAGAGGGCATCCCGCGGGATGCCCTCTCTCGTTGTGTTCGCGCTAGCGCAGCAATTTTCGGCTGCAGCCGCTCGATGCACCCTCTCCTATTGCAGACTGGGCTCCAGCAACTGCTGCCGCAGCGAAGTCTCCTCGGCCTGAGTCATGGCATGTTCCGCCCCCCCGGCGGCAGGCTCGATGGCCAGCCAGTGGGCAAGGTCGGCGGCAGTCTCCTCCAGCGGCCGGAAGTTCAACCCGTGGACGATGGCCGCCTCGGCGCTTATAGAGCCATAACCGGCAAACTCCACCTGCGCGCAGGGCAAGAGGGTGGGATAGCTCTGCCAGGGCTCGATTCCGGCCGCCATCAGGGTGGGCCAGGGCAGCCACTCGGGCTGTATGGGGCGAGCGGGCTGCAACCGGGCACTCAACCGCTCCAGCCAGTCGCAGAGGGTAATGCCGGGCTTGAGCAAGTTGAATGTTCCCCCCAACTGCTGCTCCGCCGCACGCAACACAAACTCGGCACAGTCGCGCACATCGAGATACTGCAAGCGATCCTCACCACTGCCCGGCAGCAACCAAGGCCCGCCCTGCTGCACCCGCTTAATCCACCAGGCCATGCGCCCGGTAGGATCATGGGGGCCGCACAACACGCCCGGGCGCAGGATGCAGAGCCGCCCGTCCCAGCGGGCGCGATACTCCTGCTCGCACAACACCTTGAGGGGGCCATAGTCAGTGGGCATTTCCCCTTCGGGGATAGCATGAAGCGGCGCCGACTCATTCATCCCGGGCATTGAGAAATCGCGATAGACGCTGATGGTGGAGATAAAGATCAGCCGCGCGCAGCGCCCGAGCAAAGCCGCCGAGAGGCTCGCCGCCTGCTCGGGGCGATAGCAGCAGGTATCGATGACGAGATCCCACTGCAACCCGGCCCCTTGCAGGGCGCTCAGGCTCTTGTCCCTGTCGCCGGTGAGCTGCACCAGATCGCGCCAGTCCGGATGCTGGTGCAGGCCACGGTTGAACAGGGTCACTTCATGGCCCCAATCCAGTGCCAGCGCGGTGAGGTGGCGCCCCAAAAAGCCGGTGCCACCGATAATCAGCAGTTTCATCCCTCTCCCTCCCCCTTCGGCGCGAGTGCGCACATTTCATCCTGACACGCCAGTTGCCTTCACCCTACGCAACTTGGCGCGCGGGCACAGCCCCCCGACTGGCCGAGATGGGACAGGGATCACGGCAGAGCCGCAGAAATAGGCGTAATAAGGCCGAACCTGCGTTTTGGGGCCGCCTGTGCTAAATTGCCGAGGTTTTCAGTCAGGATCCGCCATGAAGTTCGAAATCGACACCCTCGGGATCATCCGCTCTCCCTACA
The DNA here is from genome assembly GCF_040908495.1 of Aeromonas sp. R1-1. Lineage (NCBI taxonomy): Bacteria > Pseudomonadati > Pseudomonadota > Gammaproteobacteria > Aeromonadales > Aeromonadaceae > Aeromonas > Aeromonas sp. R1-1. The sequence goes on from NZ_JBFODV010000148.1 coordinate 15,508, forward strand.
AGGAGAAGTTCGCCATCCCCCGCCAGCCCGGACTGGTCAAATCGGCCCGCGCCCGCCTCGAGCTGCTCCCCCCTTACGATCAGCCGGATGTGCTGCGCGGCATCGAGCAATTCTCCCATCTGTGGCTCAGCTTCGTCTTTCACCAGACCATGGCGCAGGGCTGGCACCCGACGGTGCGCCCGCCGCGCCTTGGCGGCAACGAGCGGGTCGGCGTCTTTGCCACTCGCTCCACCTTCCGCCCCAATCCGCTAGGGCTCTCGGTGGTCGAGCTGCACGGCATCGGCCGTGAGCGGGGCAAGCTGTGGCTGGAGCTGGGGGCGGTGGATCTGCTCGATGGCACCCCCATCGTTGATATCAAACCCTATATTCCCTATGCCGACAGTCTGTCGGATGCCCGTGGTGGTTTTGCCCCCGACGCTCCCACCCCGCCGCTGGCGGTGAGCTTCAGTGCCGAGGCCGAGCAGCAACTGCAACCCTGGCTCAAGGCCCACCCCGAGCTGCGCCAGCTGGTGAGCGAAGTGCTGGCGCAAGATCCGCGCCCCGCCTACAAGAAGGGCAAGCCCGATGAGAAGGAGTACGGGGTGCGGCTGTTTGACTGCAACGTCCGTTTTCGCATCAGCGAGCCGGATTGCGTGGTGCTGGCCATCGAGCCCGCCTGAACCTGGGCGGGCCGACATCACGGATGCTATTTCACGCCTTCTTCACGTCACAAGGGGCTTAATGAGCCTGTAAATTGTGTGGCATTGATCAGACTATCCACCCGGTTGCCAGTGATACCATGCAGACAGCAGAGGGCATATCCTCTCTGACTGATGTCAGAAGCAGGCTATCGATGTATGGCAAGCATGGTAGCTCTGCTATTGCCGCCAAAGGATCTGGCCTCGCCCCGACACGTTTGAGTGCGGGGATGCCACACGGATGTGACAGCACTTCGAAGGAACAAACCTATGCTGATGAACAGTGAACAACGTTATGGCACCCTGAATATCGGGCTGCACTGGCTGACCCTGTGGGCCATGATCGCCGTCTACGCCCTGATCGAATTTCGCGATATTTTCCCCAAAGGGGACCCTGGCCGTGATTTGATGAAGGAGTGGCACTTTATGCTGGGGCTGCTTATCTTCGCCCTGGTGTTTGTCAGACTGGCGCTGCGCTGGATGAGCCCGACACCCCGTATCGTGCCCGAGCTCTCCCCGATCATGCACAAGCTGGCAAAACTGGCCCACCTCGCCCTCTACGGTTTTCTGATTCTCACCCCGCTGTTTGGCTGGCTGCTGCTGAGCGCCGCGGGCAAGCCCATCCCCTTCTTCGGGCTTGAGCTGCCTGCCCTGCTCTCCCCCAGTCCGGATCTCAAAGGGCTGATCAAGGAGGTGCACGAGACGCTGGGTAATATAGGTTACGCCCTGATCGGCCTGCACACGGTGGCGGCCCTCTATCACCACCATATTCTCAAAGACAACACCCTCACCAATATGCTGCCGCCGCGCCGCAGCTAACGGGTAACGGGGAAATGCAGAGGGGGCCATCGTAGCCCCCTCTCTGTCTTCCTGAACAGCACGCTTGCAAAGAGCATCACGCCTGCTTGGCCAGCTCCTCGGTCGGCTTGCCTTTCGGCTCGTGCGGCAGCTTTTTCACATTGCTCTTGTTCTCCGGCTGCTTGCTCCCGGACGAACTGTTTTCAGACAAGGCTTGCAACACGGGATCGGCCTTGCCAGCCACGGTGGGCTGGGACTGGCCAACAAAGTTGCCGCCCTTGCAGATGGAGAGACTGCCCCCCTTGAAGATCCCCTGCATCTTGCCGTTCTCCAGGATCTCCACCTCGGCGGAGGTACAGGTGCCTTCCAGCAGACCATTGATGATCACGTGGGGCGCACTCACCTCTCCCTCAACGCTACCACCCTGCATGATGCGCAGCACACCACCGATGAGCTGGATGGTGCCATTGATCTGACCGCGCACCTCCAGATCCCCCTCCACCTGCAACTCGCCCTTGAAGCGGGCACCGGCTGCAATCACAGTGGCACCGGCCGACGCAGTAGCCGTGCCACCTTTGTTTCTTCCAAACATCCGTACTCTCTCCACCAACCACACAAGCAGAACCAGCGGCATCGGCGCCACTGGCCACAGAAAACAGGGCGACCCCAGCACGTAGAGCAGCAAGGCTGCCCCCCAGCAGAGCCAGACAATATAGAGGAGGTCACTGCGCTCACGCTGTTGCAGTCGCGCCAGCAGCCTCCCGGCCATCTCTCTCATCACATCAAACCTTTCGCAGCATGGCTGCCGACCAGCAGGCCATCGACAACCCGGACCATGGTTAAACGACCAGTTGGCGCGAACTCTGAAGTCCCGCTGATTCAGTCCCGATACAGCCGGGATGCATTAGGATTCGAATTGACTCGAAGCGACATACACTTTCTAATTGACAGCCTGGATCCCTATGACCGCTCACATCATGAAAATTCTGTTGGTCGAAGACGACAAGCTGCTCAATCACCACCTCTCCTCTCTGCTGACCGAAGCCGACAATCAGGTCTACAGCACCGACCAGGCCGGGATTGCACTGCACTACGCCGCCGACTATCCCATTGATGTGGCCATCATCGACCTCGGTCTGCCCGATATGGACGGCCTGCAACTGATCCGGCAACTGCGTGAACGGCAGATCCCCTTCCCCATCATTGTGCTGACCGCCCGTGGCAACTGGCAGGACAAGGTCGAAGGACTGGAAGCGGGTGCTGATGACTATCTGGTCAAACCGTTCCAGAAAGATGAGCTGCTGGCCCGACTCAATGCACTGGTGCGCCGCAGCGCCGGTTTTATCTCGCCCAAGGTGAAGGCCGGTGATTACGAGCTGGATCTCTCCCGCAAGGAACTGACTATCGCCGGTGAAGTGGCGGTGCTCACCAGCTTTGAATACCTCATTCTGGAGTACCTGATGCGCAATGCTCGTCAGGTGGTCTCCAAGCAGCAACTGCTCGACCAGCTCTACGGCGATGGCGAAGGGGACCCCAATACCATCGAGGTGATGGTGAGCCGCCTGCGCAAGAAGCTGGATCCGGAGGGAACGATTCAACCCATCTCCACCATCCGGCGTCAGGGTTACATCTTCAACCTCTCCTGTAACTGATGCAGTTTTATCTGCCGCGCCCCATCAAGATGATCCGCAGCTCACTGCACATCAAACTGCTGCTCAGCTCGCTGCTGGTCATCGCGCTTATCATGGGGTTTGCCGTCTACGCCCTCTACCTCGGCCATGTCGAGGAGCAGACCCAGAAGGCCAGCGCCCGAATGCAGGAGAACCTGGCCAAGCTGTTTTCCTCCACCGAGCCGGATGACAAGGGGTCAAACGTCGAGCTGGGGCGGATATCCCGTGGTGCGGGGGATCGCAACCTCGATACCCTGATCTGCCGCGCCGATGGCGATCTGGTCTGGTCGAGCCTCCATATGCCGGAGGTGATCAAGGCCAAACAGACCATCTGCGGCGATCTGATGAAGTATCTGGGGGGGATGGATCTCGACTACTTCTTCAAGAAGCACACCATCAAGAACGGCGAGAGCTACTTCGTCTACAGCCTGCGGTTTATCCGCAATCCCGGCAGCGGCACCACCGCCTACTACGTGGTGATGATCGACTCGGCCAAACGCTACCACGAAGAGTCCCGCACCTACCTCTACCAGACTGCCAAACAGGCGCTGCTCGCCTATATGCTGCTGGCCGGGCTGCTGCTGCTCACCACCTTCTGGAGCCTCAGCTCCCTGCGCACCATCGCCCGTCAGATCGACGATATCCGGGCTGGCAAGCGCGATGACCTCTCGAGCGATTTTGAACGGGAGCTGGCCCCGCTGACCGACTCCATCAACCAACTGCTGGAAAACGAACGCCAGCAGACCCAGCGCTACCAGCACGCCCTCAACGATCTCGCCCACAGCCTTAAAACCCGGCTGGCGCTGATCCAGATCACCACCCGCGAAGTGAAGCTGGGGCGGGAGATCCACGACAACATCAACGAGCAGATCCTCACCATGGATCAGATGATCCAGTATCAGCTCAGACGGGCCGTGACCGGCCGCCAGCGCCTTGCCAGCAAAGGAACCGAGCCGGTACCGCTGATTGAAAAACTGCTGGCCAGCCTGACCAAGGTCTATCGCCACAAGAAGCTGCAAACCCACTTCAAGTTCGACGATGACGCCCTCTTCCACGGCGAACAGGGCGACCTGATGGAGCTGATGGGCAACCTGCTCGACAACGCCTGCAAGTTTGCCATCAGCGAAGTGAAGGTGACGGTGCGCCGCCATCTCGAGCGGCTGCGTATCGAAGTGGAAGATGATGGCCCGGGAATCGATCCGGCCAAATCGGAGCAGATCTTCCAGCGCGGCGTGCGGGCAGACAGTTCACCCGGTCAGGGCATAGGACTGGCGGTGGTGACCGAAATCGTCCACAGCTACGGCGGCCAGATCCGGGTCGATGAATCCCCCCTCGGCGGTGCCCGCTTTACCCTGGATCTGCCCTGACACCGGATAGGCCCGACCACGGGCCCTCTGCCACCCGCTGCACTGCCCTACCCAGGGTTAAAAACTCCTGCCTGACACCACCCAATTCAGCAATATGCTATCGAGATGCTTGAGATGTGAGGCATCTCGGTTAAGCTATGGCCGACTCGTTTGTTAACCATTTGATGGACCTGTAATCGCACTATGGAAAACATGTTTGAAAGATTGATGTACGCATCCCGCTGGATCATGGCCCCCATTTATCTTGGGCTCAGCCTCATACTGCTGGCACTGGGAGTGAAATTCTTTCAGGAGATCCTCCATATCCTGCCCAACATACTGGAGATGAAAGAGGTGGATCTGGTGCTGGTCACACTGTCGCTGATCGATATCACCCTGGTGGGGGGACTTATCGTGATGGTGATGTTTTCCGGCTATGAGAACTTCGTCTCGCGCCTCGATGTCGGGGATGAGAGCGACAAACTGGTGTGGCTCGGCAAGCTCGATGCCGGCTCCCTGAAAAACAAGGTCGCCGCCTCCATTGTCGCCATCTCATCTATTCACCTGCTCAAGGTGTTTATGAATGCCGAAAATCTCCCCAACGACAAGATCAAGTGGTACCTGCTGATCCACATCACCTTTGTCCTCTCGGCATTCGCCATGGGCTACCTCGACAAGCTGACCCGCAAATAGTAGCCAGCCTGCGATAGACGATATGCCCGATAACACGACATGGATCGGGCATATCGTACGGCCACTCTTTACAGTCGAGGCCAATATGATCCGCCCATTATCTGCCACCGATCTGGATGCCGCCGTCGAGCTCTGGTATCAGGCATCGGTGCAGGCCCACGACTTTATTCCCGCAGCCTTTTGGCATGAGCAACGGGCAGCGATGCGCGATATCTACCTGCCCGCCAGCCAGAGCTGGGGTTATGAGGAGGATGGACAGCTACTGGGCTTTATCTCCTGGTATCAGGGATCTGTTGCCGCACTGTTTATCTCCCCAGATCACCAAGCACACGGGTTGGGTCGCCAACTGCTCGAACACCTCAAAGCCCAATATGATCGACTCGAGTTGACGGTCTACGCCGAAAATGAGCAGGCGCGGCGATTCTATTCCCGCAACGGTTTTAAAGAGGGTGAGCAACAGTTATGCGAGCATAGCGGCCACCCCGAGTTGGTGATGCATTGGCAACGAGGATAAGCGAGTCGCCCATAGCTATGGCGGGTATCCTTTGCCTGTTTTGTGGCCGCCTTGAATGCCATGGCGGCATTCTCTACAATGACCCACTTTTTATTCATTTCGGGTTATATCGATGAGCGATACCAGCACCAAACCGGCTCTGCCGGATCACCTCTCCTGCAATCCCCGCAGCCCTCACTATGTGGCCGCCTGCTTCGAGCACCCGATCGGTATTCGCCTGAACGGCAAAGAGCGCACCGATGTCGAGGAGTACTGCATCAGCGAAGGTTGGGTGAAGATCCCCTCCCCCAAGGCGCTGGATCGCCGTGGTCAGCCCATCCTGATCAAGCTCAAGGGCACCGTTGAAGCCTTCTACAGCTAATCAGCGCGCTGCAGCATGATAAACAAGGCTATGTCCCAATTACGTGTTGCATGGGGCGCCCCAGCGCCTCATGCAAACATGTTTTGATATTTACGCCTTTTCCGTAACGCTCCAGCATC
>NZ_JBFODV010000149.1:0-6506 GCF_040908495.1 Aeromonas sp. R1-1
AGTGGGCGGGCACTTCACCAGATAAAACAGAAGAGGCGACCCTAGGGTCGCCTCTTCGTGTTTCGTCATCTCGGTCAAACAAGCTCGCTCGTTGTCAGGCAAGCTCGGGACGCCTGAGGATAACTATTTCTGACGCTTGCGGGCGTACTTGCGACGGGCGCGGGCCTGACGCTCCTCTTCCCGCTCGGCCTTCTCTTTGGCTTTTTGCTCGGCTTCTGCGGCGGCTTCGACAATCTCGACGCTCACCATCTCCGGCGTCTCCAGCGAGATGCGGCCAAGCAAGCCGGAGCGGAACTCGTTAATCAGGATCTCGGACGCCTTGTGCAAGTCGGCCAGCCCCCCTTTGCGCATAAACGCCCGCTGGCGGGCGATCATCTCCAGCAGCTCGATCTCGGTCTCGGGCAACTCATCAATCTGGTAGCGCGCCTTGATCCGCTCCGGATAGGCCTTGATGAAGTAGTCAGCGGCGAACATGGCGATATCGGCATAGTCGAACACAGTGTCTTTGATGGCCGCGGTGATGGCCAGACGATAACCGCAGGAGGGCGGGTTGAGCTTGGGCCAGAGAAAACCCGGGGTATCGGTCAGGATAACGTTGTTATCCAGCTTGATCCGCTGCTGGGACTTGGTCACCCCCGCCTCGTTGCCGGTGCGAGCGATGATGCGCCCGGCCAGGGTATTGATCAGAGTGGACTTGCCCACGTTGGGGATCCCCATGATCATCGCCCGCACGCCGCGCAGCTCAAAATTGCGCTCCGGCAACATCTCGTGGCAGAGAGTCAGCAGTTGCTTGATCTTCTCCGGCTCTTGTTGCGTCAGCGGCAGCGCCTTGATCCCCTTCTCTTTTTCCATGTGCGCCACCCACAGATCGGTGATCGCCGGATCGGCCAGGTCCGCCTTGTTCAGCACCTTGATCACCGGGGTATCACCACGCAGCTCGGGCACCAGCGGGTTTTCGCTGGAGAAGGGGATGCGGGCATCGAGCATCTCGATGATCACATCGACCTGGGGCATGACCTCGGCAATCTCTTTGCGGGCCTTGTGCATGTGACCGGGGAACCAGTTGATGGACATATCCGTTACTCTCTGTGGGGGCTGCGGGCGGGCGCATGGAACAACAGGCGCTCTGCCGCGGGCATCGAACGAAGGGGGCGCATTTTACCTGCTGCGGGCCTCTTTTGACAGGTCATTCTAACCATCACCTCATCAAATCAGCAAACCGCCGAGGTGGAGCAACCTTGCCGGAAGCGACCGGACCAACTGGCTCAATTGATAGATAACACATTGATATAGTGTAACATTTTCATCACTTTTTCACACAACCGTCACCGATAGTCAGTAAAAGTGTCATCTGCCCCCTCTAGGCTGCGCTCAGGTTTTACAAGGAGCGAACCCCAATGAGAAAAATGGCAGGACTTGCAGTGATGATCGGCGCCGCCCTGGCTGCCGGCTGCAAATCAGACAATGACACGGTGGCGACCAAGCCCGCAGCCCAACCCACCAACGTCATCTTCTTCCTCGGTGACGGCATGGGCCTCAACACCCTGACGGCGGCCCGCATCTACGGTGTCGGCGAAGAGGGTGATCTCACCATCGATACCCTGCCAGAGACGGCCTTTATCAAGACCTTCTCCCACGATGCCCAGGTCACTGACTCGGCCCCCTCCATGGCGGCCTACATGACCGGGGTCAAGAGCAACAACGGCGTCATCAGCATGGACGGCGACGCCACCTATGAGAGCGACTGCAGCAAGAGCGCCGGCAAGCCAGTGACTACCCTGCTGGAGCTGGCCAAAGCCGATGGCCGCGGCACCGGTGTGGTAACCAGCACCCGGGTAACCCACGCCACCCCGGCGGCTACCTATGCCCATATCTGCAACCGGGATCTGGAGGCAGATATCGCCGTCCAGCTGGTACCGGGCGGCAAAGGCTACAACAGCGCCCTCAAGGAGGGACTGGATGTGGTGCTCGGTGGCGGCAGCAGTTTCTTCCTGCCCAAAGCCGACAAGGGCAAGCGGGAGGATGGCCGTAACCTCATCAGCGAAATGCAGGCCAAGGGCTACCAGTTTGCCAGCAATCTGGATGAGCTGAACAAGGCCGATGCGGGCAAACCGCTGCTGGGTCTGTTTGGTTCCAGCCACATGAAATATGACCTGGACCGTCCCGCCAGCGAGCCGTCACTGGCCCAGATGACCCTGGCCGCCATCAAGCAGCTCAAGGGCAAAGAGAAGGGTTACTTCCTGATGGTGGAAGGGGGTCGCATCGACCACGCCCTGCACGACACCAACGCCAAGCGGGCGCTGCAGGACACCATCGCCTTCGACAACGCCATCAAGGCCGCCATCGACGAGGTAAAAAAGAGCGACCCCGAGCTGAAAAACACCCTGATCGTGGTCACCGCCGACCACGACCACACGCTCGTGCTCAACGGCTATGCCAAGCGCACCGGCAAGACCACCGCCGACAACCCCGGCGTACTCGGGCTGGTGAAGAACTACGAGACTGGCGAGCCAAGCAAGGATAGCGAGGGCATGCCCTACACCATCATAGGTTTTGGCAACGGCTACAACCGGGTGGATGGCCCGCGCAGCAGCGTCGCCCCGCTCGACGATGCCACCGTCTCCGCCAATGACTACCACCAGGAAGTGGTGGTCAAGGTAGGCGAAATCGGCAATGAGACCCACGGCGGCACCGATGTCTTCCTCGGCGCCATCGGCAAGGGGGCTGACAGCTTCCATGGCTCACTCGATAACACCGCCGTGTTCGGCAAGATCAAGGCTGCGGCCAAGCTGTAAGGAGCACTTTCATGAGCAAACAGATGAACACATCCATCAAGCACACGCTGGTCTGCGCCGCCCTGTTCAGTGCGCTGGGCGCAACCTCCCAGGCACAAGCCGGTGATGCCAAAAACGTCATTCTCTTTATCGGTGATGGCATGGGCCCCACCGTGCTCACCGCCACCCGCCTGTTCAAGGTGGGGGAAGAGGGCAATCTGGAGATGATGAAACTGCCGCGCAGTGCCCGCATCAAGACCTTCTCCAACGATGCCCAGACCACCGACTCGGCCCCCTCCATGGCGGCCTACACCACCGGGGTCAAGATGAACAACGAGGTGATCGCCATGAGCAGCGACACCAAAGCCGTCGCCCCCGGCAAAGACGTCAATGGCAACAAAACCGTCAACAATTGCAGCAGCGATAACGGCAAGCCGGTACCCACCATCCTGGAGCTGGCCAAGGCGGCAGGCAAATCGGTCGGAGCCGTCACCACCACCGAGCTGACCCACGCTACCCCGGCGGCCACCTACGCCCACATCTGCCATCGGGATGCCGCTTATGACATCGCCGCACAGGCCGTTCCTGGGGGCGCTGGCTATAACAGTGCCCTCAAGGATGGGGTCGATGTGCTGATGGGTGGTGGTGCCAACCACTGGACCCCCTACAGCGCCAGCAACAAGGGCGGTCGCAATGACAACCGCGACCTGACCACCGAGATGAAGGCACAGGGATACAGCTATGTCACCACTCAAAGTGAACTGGCCAAGGTCACCAGCGGCAAGGTGCTCGGCCTGTTCAGCAGTAAATCCCACCTCGACTACGAGCTGGATCGGGTCGCCAAGGGGGCAGCCAATACCCAGCCGTCCCTCTCCGAAATGACCGCCAAGGCGATCGATCTGCTGAGCAAAAACAGTCAGGGTTACTTCCTGATGGTAGAAGGCGGCCGGATCGATCACGCCCTGCACGGCACCAACGCCAAGCGCTCGCTCACCGACGCGGTGGCACTGGATGAGGCGGTCAAGACGGCGCTGGGTAAAGTGGATCTCAACAATACCCTGATCGTGGTCACCGCCGACCATGACCACACCATGACCATTAACGGCTACTCCGCCAAGGGCAATCCGGTGCTGGATCTGGTGAAAAATGGCGATGGCTCGACCCAGAACGACGTGGATGGCAAGCCCTTCACCACCCTGGTGTTCGGTAACGGCCCCAACCGCCCCGATGTACGCCCGGTCCTCACCAGCGATCAGGTGATGGCTAATGACTATCTGCAGGAGACCGGCGTCAAACTGACATCGGAAACCCACGGAGGCGGCGATGTGATGCTGTTTGCCGATGGCGCCGGCAGCAACCGCTTCAAAGGCACGCTGGATAACACCAAGGTGTTTGGCAAACTGCGGGAGGCGCTCGGCCTGTAAGCAGCAGGGGCCTGGGTGCATCTGAGCAATCGACTCAGCGGCCCGGGCCCCGGCTCTTTCGAGCGACAGATGATGATGCGACTTTTGCTTTCGTTATGGCTGCTTGGCAGCACCCTCGCCTTCCCCCTGCATGCTGACGACACGCCCCCGGACCTCGCCGCCCGGATCAGCTATCACGACCGGAACACCGGCAGCGATGGCATCGCCAGAGAGAGTGTCTGGCAAGAGAAGTGGCTGCGCGTGGGCAATCAGGTGTGGAGCCAGCGGCTCATTCCCCTCCCCCTTGCCCGTGCCTATCACGCCACTCACGACGCAACCCCCGGCCACAAGCACTTTACCCACCAGATGGCAGCCCGCTGGGTCAGTCGCAGTGATGAAGGTGAGTTGCAACTGCGTTATGCCGACAGCTGGCACAACCAGCTGGTTGAAGTGCCGGTGGAAGAGTATGGCCAGGTGGCCTTCAAGCCCGACTGGCCGCGGATCCGCCATCTCGTCAACCCGGGGCTGATCGAGGGGATGACCCCGCTGGATGAGGCCGCCCCCGAGCAGGCCCGCTGGTATGAAAAACGCGAAGGGCAGCAACGAACCCGCATTCTCTGGTCGAGTCAGTGGCAGATCCCGCTGGTGGTCGAATCGGCCAGCCTCGATGGCTATCGCAGCTACCGGATGGAGGTGACCTTGCGCAAGCTGCCTGCTCAGCTCCCCTGGCAGCAACTCGCTGATTACGAAGTGCGCGATCTGCGGGATTTCTTCGACTGAGATCCCAACCTCTCAGCGGGCACAACGACAACGCAGGCAGGAATGTTACACTCTGCATATTCGACTCTGGCTCACGACCTTGATGCGCGCTCTCTGCCTGCCCTTTTTTGCCCTACTGTTATTGCTGGTGAACACCGGTGCCCAGGCTATTGTGCTGGTGGCGGCCGAGCTGCCCCCTTACGTCATTCAGTCCTCCCATGGTAAACCCAGCGGGGTGGGTATCGAGATCATGGAGGAAGCAGCCCGCCGTCTAGACGAGCCGCTTACTATCGAGCTGATGCCACTTCCACGTGCACTGACCCAGACAATTCACCGCCCCGATGTCTTGATGATACCGCCCGTGCGAAGCAGTCAGCGAGAGCACCTCTATCAGTGGGTAACGCCCATCCTCGATGAACAGTTTTTGATCGTCAGCGATCGCCGGTTTCACCCAAAAGCACTGAAAAGCAGCGATTTGAAGAACCTTGATGTGGGCGTGCTGCGCTACTCGTTTGGTCAACACCTACTCAAACAACGCATCGGGATCCGGGGAGAGACAGTAGCAGATGAGCAACTAAACGCTCATAAACTCCATCGCGGTCGCATTGATGCCTGGGTCGCCGCATGGAATGTCATCCTGTATGCCCAACAACAAGACAAACGCTCATCACAACAGCTGGTTCGCGGGGAAGTGTTAATGAACACCCAACTGTTCCTGGCCGCTCATAAGGATTTCCCCTTCAAACAGGCGCAGCGCTGGCAAGCCGTAATCGACGAGATGCGCCGTGATGGCTCGCTCACGCGGATCATCCGTCAGTACAACTATCAGGCTCCTGAGTAGTCACTCAATCGCGGTTGCCAAGGCCAGCCAGAATGGTTATGGTAGCCCCATGAAAATACTCGCTATTTCCTCGCATTTGCTCACACCCTGCTGAGCCCCCGCCTCGCTCCTTCGGCCGCGAGTCGCTTGGGGGCATGGCATTTTCAATCGATTGAACCTGTTGAATCCATTTTTGTAACACTTTGCGTGATGGCCAACCTGCACCCGCCGGTATGGGCCTATCCGCTATTGATAAGGAATATCTTATGAAACAACCTCATCTGGTTATCTCCAGCCTTGATCTGGACCGTATTGAACAACTGCTCGGCAACCACCCGCAGCATCTGGCCCTGCAAGAGGAGCTGGACCGCGCCGAGATCCGCGAACCAGCCGACATGCCGCCGGACGTGGTCACCATGAACAGCAAGGTACGCTTCAAGATGCAGAGCAGCGGCAACGAGTTCTGCCTCACCCTGGTCTACCCGCGCGATGCCAAGGGCGACGAGAGCAACATCTCGGTACTGGCGCCGGTAGGCAGCGCCCTGCTCGGCCTGAAAGTGGGCGACAGCATCGCCTGGCCAGGCCCGGCCGGTCGCACCATCGAGGTCGAAATTCTGGAAGTGGTCTATCAGCCGGAGCGCGCCGGCGAGCTGCACCGCTGAGTCCCCCGGGCTGGTCATCCCCCTGTTGATCAGCCCGCTTGCTCGCCCTTGCCAGCTGATCCCGATCAAGCTTTGCGCACCTTGCCCC
>NZ_JBFODV010000015.1:0-2802 GCF_040908495.1 Aeromonas sp. R1-1
GCTCGATGTGACCGTGGTGCGCCGCGACGCCATGCTGGCCACCTTCTCCACCATTCTCTCGACTCTCACCCTGGCCGTTGCCGGCATCGGCGCCATCAGCCTGCTGGTCTCCGGCATCATGATGATGAATCTGGCGCTGATCAGCTCCCGCCAGCGCACCGGCGAGATCGGCCTGCTCAAGGCGCTGGGGGCAGACAGTCGCCAGATTCGCCAGCTGTTTTTGTGGGAGGCGCTGTTGCTGAGCGGCAGTGGCGCGCTGTTTGGCACTGTGTTGGGCTATGCGCTTGTTGCCCTCGCCGGAGTAATTTGGCCCGGATTTCCGGCGGCTGTCCCTCTGCTCGCTACTTTCTGCACCATACCGGCGGCCCTGCTGACCGGGCTGTTTTTTAGCTGGCTGCCCGCCTCCCGGGCGGCACGGCAAGATCCGGTCAGCAGCCTGCGCAGCGGGCAGTGGAGCGGTGGCTGATGCGTGCCGCTGATCTGCTGTTCTGGCTATGGCGCGCTTTGTTGGCGGGGCGCAGTCGTAGCCTGCTGTCGGCGCTCGGCATTGCCATCGGGATCGCCTCGGTGACCCTGCTCACCGGCATCGGCGAGGGGCTCAGGCTCTATCTGCTCGACAGCTTCTCCCAATTTGGCACCCGGCTGATCGCCGTGACCCCGGGCAAGACCGAAACCGCAGGCGGCCCGCCCGGCATCCTCTCCAGCAGTCGTCCCCTGCTGCTGGAGGACGCCGATGCCCTCGCCAAATTGCCGGGTATCGAGGCGGCGCTCCCTGTGGTGCAGGGGCAAGGGGAGGTGCGCAGCCGCGGGCTCACCCGCAGCACCGCCATTCTGGGCACAGGTCCGGCTGCGCTCTCAGGCTGGCGGCTCACCCTGGTGCAGGGGCGTTTTCTGCCTGCGGATTACAGTGCCATGCCCCGCGCCTATGCGGTGCTGGGGGCCAAGGTGGCGGCTGAGCTGTTTCCCGGTGGCGATGCGCCGGGCAGTCTGCTACGCGCTGGTGATCGCCGTTTTCGGGTGGCCGGGGTGCTGGCCCCCAAGGGGCAATTTCTCGGCTTTGATCTGGACGACATGATCTATCTGCCCGCCGCTCACGCCCAGGCGCTGTTCAACAAGGAGGGGCTGCAGGAGATCGACGTCATCTATCGCGCCGGGCAGACGGAGGCTGACATCACAGCCCAGATCCGGCGGGTGCTGATCGCCCGCCACGGCGCCGAGGATTTTACCCTAACCTCCCAGCAGGATATGCTGACCAGCCTCGACAAGATACTCTCCATCATCAAGCTGGCGGTTGGCGGGCTCGGCATTATCTCGCTGCTGATCGGGGCGGTCGGCATCTTCAGCATCATGAGCATCGCCCAGCAGGAGCGGATCCCTGAAGTGGGCTTGCTGATGGCGCTGGGTTGCCCACGGCGGCGCATTCTATTGCTGTTCCTGCTCGAAGCCGTGGTGCTGGCGCTGCTGGGCGGGGCCATGGGGCTGGCCCTGCTCGGCGGGCTAAAACTGCTGCTCACCCTGCTGGCGGCCGGCTTGCCGCTCACCCTCCATCCTCTCTATCTGCTGTTGGCGCTTGGTTGCAGCGCCCTGGTTGGCCTATTGGCCGGGGTCGCTCCTGCGCTGCGGGCAGTGCGTCTCGACCCCGTGGTTGCCCTGCGCGGTGACTAGGTCGCCCCTTTCGCAAGAGGCGCGTTACGCTCGGGTCTGAACAGGGGGAAGTAGCGGCGATCAGCCTGACTCATGTGGCCGACCACCAGCTCCTGAATGATGAAGTTGAGCAGCTCGTCGTTGCCCAGTGTTCCCGCTTTGGCGGCGTGCAGCAGTTGGCTTGCTTTGTTGAGCAGGCGCTGGTGATCCTGACGGTGGCTGACGAGTTCCTCATAGTCGATCTCCGCCAGCATCTGCTCTTCAAAGGCGAAGTGGTGGCGGGCCATGTCGAACAGGCTCTCCAGACTCTCCAGAAACGGGGCCGGATCCTCGTGCTGATCTTTCATCCGCTCCAGAAGCCGGTTGGTCAATACGAAGAGCTGGCGATGCTCGGCATCGATGCGCGGGTGACCGCACTCGTGGCCGGGTTGCCACAGCAGTGCCCCCTGCCCGGGATCAAGGCCCTCGGTAAAGAGGCAGACCCGGCCGCGGCCGCGATTCTTCGCCTGATACATGGCCTGATCGGCGTGGTGCATCAGGGTTTTGGCATCCTCCCCGTGCTCGGGATAGAGCGCCAGCCCGATACTGCTGGAGATAAGCAGCTCCTGCCCCTCCAGCTGGAACGGATGGCGCAGCTGCTGGTGCAGCTTGTCGGCCACCGCCAGCACTTCGTCGCCACTTTCCGGCAGCAAGATAACGAACTCGTCGCCCCCCAGCCGTGCCACCAGATCCTGTTTGCGCACGCAGTGGCTCATCCGCTCGGCCACCATATTGAGCAGAATATCCCCGGTCTCATGGCCGAAGGTGTCGTTGATCGGTTTGAAGTGATCGAGATCGATAAACATCAGCGCCAGCGGACGGGGCGTCTCCTGCTCCATCAGCTCCTTGAGCCGTTGCTGCAGCAAGCGGCGATTGGGCAGCCCGGTGAGGGGGTCGTAGAAGGCGAGGCGGCGCATCATCTCCTCTCGCGCTGCCCGCTCGGTGATATCCCGGGTGACCCCGAGGATCGCCTCCGGCTGGGCGTTGTGGTTGCCATGGAGGGTGGTGATGGTCTCGGTCGCCACCAGATGGCCATCCTTGTGGCGCAACTGGGTGCGAATGACCCGGCGGGTCTGGTCATGCTCTCCCCGCTGCCATGCCTCCAGAGTGGCGGAGATC
>NZ_JBFODV010000150.1:0-2069 GCF_040908495.1 Aeromonas sp. R1-1
GCTCACCTCGGCATCCTTCACCTGAGCCCGGCAGAAGTGGATAAAGTGGCGCAGGGAGGTGGAGTGGTACTTCTGCTTGTGCCAGATAAGGGAGCGCTGGCGCGGGAAGCGGCGGGAGAGGGGCAGGGCGATCAGCCGCCCATCTGCCAGGCGATCCGAGGCTGCCAGCCGGGAGATAAAGGAGATACCAAGCCCCTTCTCCACCGCCAGCATCACCGCCTCCAGGGTGTTGAGTTCAAGCCCTGGTTGCCAGCGGGGCAGCTCGGGCTGGATCTGCTGGATAAACTGCTCGCGGCTGCCCGATTGCGCTTCACGCAATACCCAGGTCTCGCCCCCCAGTCGGGAGAGGGATAGCTCCTTCTTGTTGGCAAGCGGGTGACCGAGTGGGGCCACCACCAGCATCTCGTCCTGCAGCCAGGGTTCGGCGAGCAGGTCGGGGTGGTGGTTCTCCCCCTCGATCAGCGCCATATCCAGCTCGAAGTTGGCCAGCGCATGGCAGAGCAGGTGAGTGTTGTTGATGGTCACCTTGGGGGGGAGTCCCAGCTCCTGTTTGCTGCTGGCGAGGAGGGTGGGGAGCAGGTAGTTGCCGATGGTCTGGCTGGCACCAAGGCGAAGCTGGCCGCTCGGCTCGGCATCGGGGCTGAACAGGTTCTCGATATCCTGCATCCGGGTCAGCAGCTCTTCGGCGGCCGGTTGCAGCAGGCGCCCCTCGTTGTTGAGTTGCAATCTGGGGTGAATGCGGTCAAACAGCGGGGTAGAGAGCTGGCGCTCCAGCTCCTGCAGCGACTGGGAGACGGCCCCCTTGCTCAGGCAGAGCTCGTTGGCGGCAAGGCCAAGGTTTCCATAACGGGCAATGGTGGCGAACACTTTCAGCTGCTGCAGGGTCAGTTTCATCGTGTTTTGTTTTCCTGAATGATTGATTTAATTCATTTAGATATCGTAAACGATAAGGGGGCATTATCCTATCGCCATAGTCATCAATAGAAAGGTGTCATCATGATCGCAAGAACCCGTAAATCACTGGCTGCCGCCCCAACCCCCATGGCGGGTTTGGCGCTGGGCATCGCCAGCCTTGGTTGGTGTTGGGAAAATGCCGGTCACTTCGATGGCCGGATGCAACTGCTGGGCGCTGCCATTGCTGCCGTGCTGCTGGTGATCCTGACCTTCAAGTTTCTGCTTCACCCCCGCCTGCTGTTGCAGGATCTCGCTCACCCCGTAGTCGGCAGTGTGGTACCGACCTATGCCATGGGTACCATGGTGGTCTCCAAAGCGTTAGGTATGATTGCGCCGCAAGCGGGCGAGGCCCTCTGGCTGTTTGCCGTAGCTGTTCACCTGCTGTTCCTGGCCACTTTTATCTGGCATCGCGCCAAAGAGTTTGAAATTCACCACATGGTGCCGAGCTGGTTCGTGCCACCGGTGGGGATCATCGTGGCTGACGTCGCCTTCCCGGGTGGTCAGTTTGCCCCGCTGGCCAACGGTCTGCTCTGGTTCGGGATCATCTGCTACGGCCTGATGCTGCCGCTGATGCTCTATCGCCTGATCTTCAGCCATGAAGTGCCGGATGCCGCCAAACCGACAATTGCCATTCTGGCTGCCCCTGCCAGCCTCTCTCTGGCCGGTTACCTGACTGTCAGTCAGGAGCCGTCACTGCTGCTGGTAGCCGTGCTGTTGGGGATTGCCATCCTGATGACCGGTATCATCTATCTGGCCTTCATCAAACTGCTGCGTCTGCCCTTTTCGCCCGGTTATGCCGCCTTCACCTTCCCGCTGGTGATCGGTGCCACCGCCCTGTTCAAAGTGGCTCATCTGGTTGAAGGGTTTGCGCAAGGGAGTCACTACGTCGAGCAGATCAGACTGCTGGCCCACTTTGAGCTGGGGGTGGCTACCGTCATCGTCGGGTATGTGGCACTGCGTTACCTGATGTTTTTTCTGCCGCAGCGTAATACCGAAATGAATAACGGCATGGCCCGCCAGGGTGCTCACCGTTAAATCTTGAAGAAGATGTGACATCGGGAAATGGATAAGCAGTGCGCTCCGAGAGCGACGGGATAAACGACCAGTCATACGAT
>NZ_JBFODV010000151.1:0-15861 GCF_040908495.1 Aeromonas sp. R1-1
GTGAGTTTGGCCACGTCGTTGGCCAGCAGGTGTTGCAGAAAGGCTTTAACCCGTTCGCCGGTCAAATCGACGATGGTCATGTGGGAGACATCGAACATACCGGCATCGCTGCGCACCGCGTGGTGCTCTTCCAGCTGGGAGCCGTAGTTGATGGGCATTTCCCAACCGTGGAAGTCCACCATCTTGGCGCCGGCTTCCAGGTGTTTGGGATGCAGTACAGTAGTCTGGATCATCGCATTCTTTCCTTAGCAAAAAGCCTTTTCGCTTTGGCGACCACCCTCGCGACCCGCGCCACCGCTCTGACTGCACAGCGTGCAGCAAAAAGCGACCGGATCCAAAAGTGTGTGCTCGCTCCTGCCCTTGCCAGGCAAGAGGGATTCCTTGAACGGAGCGGATTATATGACAAGCAGGCGAGCGTGCCGCTCAAAAAAAACTAATCCCCTCCCGTAAAACTGACTCCAGACACTAAGATAAATGCAGTGATAAAAACAGCCATAAGCCGACTCAGGCGAGATTAAATTTTGATTTTTACCGTTTCGTCACAATTTGCAGAAAAACGTTTCGCTCCAGAGCAAAATTAAAGGCTGACACCCAAAACGGGTCGTCAGCCTTGTCGGATTACTTTTGTTGTCAAAAACGGCGAGTAATATTAGTTTTTTTCACCCTTGGCCTGCATGGCACTGCCCTTGGTCGCAGCAACGACCCAGTCAGGACGGGCCAATGCGGGCAACTCTCCCTCCAGCCCCATGGCGGCGCGGATCACCCCCTCCTTGAAGGGCGTCAGCAGATTGGCCGCGCGCAATCCCACGCCCCTCACCAGCTTCTTGAGCGGGTTGGCCCCGCTGAACAGCCGCTTGAGCCCCTCCATCGCCGCCAGCATGCGAGCCGCTTCGCTCTTGCGCCAGCGCTCGTAGCTGCGCAGGTTGGCGAGCAGGCCGATATCCTCACCCGCGGCATGATTTTGCAAGATCTGCTCCGCCAACGCGGCAGCATCCAGCAGGCCAAGGTTGACCCCCTGCCCCGCCAGGGGGTGGATGGTGTGGGCGGCATCTCCCACCAGCACCAACCGCTCGCGAGCAAAGTCGCGGGCATAGCGGGCAGTGAGGGGAATGGCGCTGCGCGGCCCCTCCACCTTACACAGACCGAGCCGGGCATCGAAGGCGGCGGTAAGCTGGCGATTGAACTGCTCGTCATCGCAGGCGCAGAGCGCCTCGGCGCGGGCCGCAGGCAGCGACCAGACGATGGAACAGAGGTTATCCTTCCACAGCGGCAAAAAGGCGAGCGGGCCATCCGGGGTGAAGATCTGACGAGCAACAGCTTCATGGGGTTCGGCGCAGCGCACCGTCGCCACCAGCGCGTGGTGACCGTAATCCCAGCTGGTGAGCGGGATATCGGCCTGACGGCGCACCCAGGAGTGGGCGCCATCGGCAGCCACCACCAGTTTGGCCGAGATGGCCTGACCATCTTCAAGGAGCAGCAGGGCGCCCGCCGGGC
The DNA here is from genome assembly GCF_040908495.1 of Aeromonas sp. R1-1. Taxonomy (NCBI): domain Bacteria; kingdom Pseudomonadati; phylum Pseudomonadota; class Gammaproteobacteria; order Aeromonadales; family Aeromonadaceae; genus Aeromonas; species Aeromonas sp. R1-1. The sequence continues at coordinate 1,495 of NZ_JBFODV010000151.1, forward strand.
CGCTCTGCAGGCTCTTGGCTCTGGCGGGGGTCAGCAACTGGATATTGCTGGCACCTTCAATCGCCTCAAGCAGCGCCAGCTGGATCACCCGATTCTCGACGATGTGGCCGAGGTTGGCCTGACGCAGGCTGGCGGCATCGAAGTCGATATGGCCGAAACTGTCCTGCTCCCACACCGCCATCTTGTCGTAGGCCTGCAGGCGGCGCGCTTCAATGTCGTCCCAGGCGCCGACATGGCGCAGGATCTGCTGGCTGGCCAGACTCAGGGCACTGACCCGATTATCGGCCACCTCCCCCAGCTGCGGGTCAGGCAGTTGCCCCTCCACCACCAGCACCTTGAGGGCGCTATGTTTCAAGGCCGCAGCAAGCCCCAGCCCCACCATGCCGCCACCGACAATCACCACATCCACATTTTGCATCTGCATCATCTCATCCTTTCAGGGCTGACCGGCTGGCCAGCGAGAGGACGCCCGCAGGCATCACCTCTTTATTCAATAGGTTTTGATCAACGAATGGCGGTCACCATCTTCCGGTCAACAGCTTCAGCTCAACAAGTGCTGGCTAGTTGCCGCACACATCAGCGACAAAGCCCAGGGTGCGCGAGGCAAGCGGCGCTTTGAGGCACGGGAATCGCCCCATCAGGGTGAGCGCCAGATTGCGCCCCGCCACCAGCGGATCGTGACCATTGGAGAAGAGCTGGGCCAGCGAAGAGGTGAGCCAGACGGTCTGCGCCTGATCGCGCTGACGCTGCTGCCAGTAACCGTTCAGCACCTTGAAGCTGCCGATATCCTCCCCCTCTGCCAACGCCTTGGCTACGGCGCCGGTAAGCAGGTCCAGATCCCGCATCCCGAGGTTGAAGCCCTGCCCGGCAATCGGGTGCAGGGCGTGGGCGGCATTACCGACCAGCACGGTGCGCTGGGCAAGCGGGTAGTCGCAGGCGGTCAGAATGAGCGGATAGACATTACGCACGCCACATCGCTCGAAGCGACCGAGCCGCCAGCCAAAGGCCTGCTGCAGACGGGCAAGAAACGCCACCTCATCGAGGGCAATCAGCTCATCCACCTCATGCTGCCCGACGCTCCATACCAGCGAGGAGAGCCCATCCTGCATTGGCAGCAGGGCCAGCGGCCCCCCTTCGGTAAAACGCTCGAAGGCGCGTCCCTCTGGGTCTTGCGCCGTTTTGACCGTGGCGATGATGGCGTGCTGCTCAAAGTCGTGGCGGGTCACCGGCAACTTGAAGTGCTGACGCACAAAGGAGTTGCCGCCGTCTGCCGCCACCAGCAGGCGGGTCTCAATCTGTTCACCGTCCTCAAGGGTGAGGGTCACCTTCTCCTCATCGGGCACAATCTCGCTCACCCGTGCCGGACAACAGACCCGGATATTGGGAGAGACCGCCATCGCCCGTTGCAGCTCATGACCGGCAGCTGCAAGCTCGATCACCTGGCCCAGCGCGAGCAGACCGTATTCAGCGGCCGACAGGCGAGCCTGACCGAAGTGGCCCCGATCCGAGACATGAATCTGGGTAATGGGAGCGCAATGGGGGGCAAACAGCGGCCAGAGTCCGCGTCGCAACAGCGCATCACAGGTACCGGCCGAGAGCGCAATGGCGCGGGCGTCGAAGCCTGAATGGGTGTGCTGTTCGGGGACGCTTGCCTCCAGCAGCAGGATCTCGAGGGGGGAGCCATCGGATCGAAGCAGGGCTGCCAGCGAGAGGGCCAGCACGGCGCCGCTCATTCCACCGCCGACCAGGGTGACATCGACCTGTCGCACATCAGATTGAGACATAAGCAGAGAGGAAGAAGTGAAAAAGGTGGCCTCATGCTATCACAAAGCCGCTGGCCGAATGCGAGGTCACCGGCAAAAAACCGGTTGCGCCTCACAGGGTTAGCCACCACAAGGGAATAAAAAAGAGCGCCATCAGGCGCTCTTACAGATTCAGTAAGGGTCGCGTTGACCCGCACCTCAATGAAGGGTCGGCGGCGCGCTCGGGGTATCGGGGCGCTTGCCAAACTCTTCAAAGGCCATCATGACCCCCAGCTTGACGTGTTCGTAGAGCACCAGGAAGGAGGCTTCGTTCTCGTCATCTTCCTGATCGAACTCGGCGGAGACCTGAGTGATGCTGGCGATATCCTGGATCATCTCCTGCAGCTCTTCCGACGCACGCGACAGCTCCTGCTGCACGACACCGAAACCGGCCAGAAATGCCTGCGACCAGTCCACCAGCGAATCGATCCGCTCGTCGAGGGGAGCATCATCACTTGGCAGCAGCAGCTCGACGCCCTTCTGGGCCATCAAACTCTCGACCACATTGTGATAAAGATCGGTCATCACCTGGCGCACCGGGGCCGGCAGGCCAAAACCGTCGTTCACCAGATCGTTGAAATGGGGGACCCAGCTCTTCTCATCCAGTGCCACACCGCCGCACACCAGACCGCAGATCACACCATGGGCCTCGACTGCACTGGCCATCAGCTCATGCTGCTCCATGATGTCGGCCACAGCCGCATATTTAAGGGGGTTTGTTTTGCTCATAGAGGATCCGCTCAAAGTTCAGGCAAATTTGCAGAATTAATGGTCAGGATCCTAGCATTCTCCCTCTTGCAGAGCCAGCAAGGCCTTGAAACTTATGCATCTGCGCTATATAGTCCCGCCCAGTTGTCCACGTGGATAAAGGCGGAAATCAGCTCCGCCGTATTGAGGAAGGCATGAGCACAGAGGCCGTAGAAATCGTCATTTTGGGACGTCCCTACAAGGTATCCTGTCCCTTGGGACAGCAGGATGCCCTGCGCCAGGCCGCCGAGCAGCTGACCGACAAGTTGATCGACCTGCGTCAACGCTCCAAAGTCTCCAGCAACGAGCAATTGGCTATCATGGCGGCGCTTAATTTCTGTCATGAGCTCTGCCTTGAAAAAGAGAAGAACCACCAATACTCTGAGACCATGGACAAGCGGATCAAGATGCTGCAGCGCACCATCGAAGCGGCCCTGATCGAGCACGGACAATATGGTGATTCCAGCGAAGAGGGGCAACAGCCCTAATCGCAAACCGTTTTAAAATTCCCTGGGATGTTTGTCAGCCGGTTCAAGTCCCCGAGCCGATATTCATACCAAACAGGGGATCTGCCTTCTGGCTATTGCGCATGCTCGGCACGACCGAGAAGCCTGCGGTCAGATCCGATCCCCGCCTTGAACCGACGGTTCAAGGGCCCAAACCGGCAACGGCATCTCGGGGTACCAACAGCAAAAGCCCGTCACCAGCGTGACGGGCTTTTTCTTTTCCTGATGATCAACGAACCCTACCCCTTTCAGAGCTGAAAAAATGCCCCGGATGAAAAGCTCACCAGGGGCATCACCGCATTCACAGTGCATGCTGTGTTAGCGCAGCCAGCCGCGTTAGTCCGTTTATTTGACCAGCAACAGGTTCTCCGGCTGGCGGGAGGCTGTCACCAGCACCGGAATGGACTTGGAGGTGGGCGTAAACGAGCCGGCGCCGATACTGTCGATAGGCACCAGCGGGTTGGTCTCCGGATAGTAGGCCGCGATGTTGCCACGCGGGATCTGGTAGATCACCACCACAAAACCGGTCACGCTGCGCTCGCGCCCATCGTTGCAGATGGCCGCCATGTCGACCTTGTCCCCTTCGGCAAAACCGAGGCGACGGGCATCCCCTTCGTTCATGAACACCACGTTGCGCTGGCCCTTGATGCCGCGATAACGGTCATCCATGCCATAGATGGTGGTGTTGTACTGATCGTGAGAGCGCAGGCTCTGCAGCAGCAGTACCGGCTGATCCGCCATCTGCTCGGCATGGCGGGTACACTCCGGCAGCACTGATTGCGGCAGGGTGCTGGCACGAAACTCAGCGCTGCCGCTGGCGGTATTCCAGGTCAGCAGCGCCGCAGAGTTATCGAGATGAAAACCGCAAGGCTGCTGGATGCGAGCATTGAAATCGGCAAAGCCGGCGATGGTCTGCTCGATAAGATCGCGAATACGGGCATAGTCATCGCGCAGAGCCAGCCAGTCGACCCGCTCGCTGCCCACGGTGGCATGAGCCATCCGCGCGACTATGTCGGTCTCGGAGAGGCAGAGGGGCGATACCGGCTCGGCTGCGCCGGTCGAGGCGTGCACCATGCTGAAGGTGTCCTCCACCGTGATCTTCTGGTTGCCCGTGCGCTGGATATCGAGCTCGGTGCGACCAAGGCAGGGCAGGATCAGCGCCGCCTTGCCCACCTGCAGATGGCTGCGGTTGAGCTTGGTGCTGATCTGCACGTTGAGCTCGGCCTTTTTCATCGCCCCGTAGGTGAAGTCGGTATCGGGCGCCGCTGCCGCCAGGTTGCCACCCAGGCAAATAAGCACCTTGCTCTTGCCCTCGTCCAGCGCCTTGAGCGCTTCGTACACATTGTGGCCACGGGCCCGCGGCAGGCTCACCTGCAGGTGACGCTCGAGCCGGTCGATAAAGGCGGCGGTCGGCTTTTCGTTGATCCCCATGGTGCGGTTGCCCTGCACGTTGCTGTGGCCCCGTACCGGACAGAGTCCCGCTCCCGGCTTGCCAATCTGGCCGCGCATCAGGTGCAGGTTGACGATTTCACGGATGGTATCGACCGAGTGCAGATGCTGGGTCACCCCCATGGCCCAGCAGCTGATGATGCGCTGGCTGGCGGCAAAGACCCGGGCCGCCTGCACGATGTCGGCGCGGGTCAGGCCGGATTGCTGCTCAATCGCCGCCCAATCGGTGGCACGCACCTGCGCCTCGTACTCGGCAAAGTGGTGGGTGTGGCGGGCGATGAAATCGCGATCCACCGCCTCAGGCGCCTCTTCCAGGATGTACTTGGCCATGCCGCGGATGGCGGCCATGTCGCCACCCAGTTTCGGCGTCAGGTACTGGTGGCTGATGGTGGTGGCCGCCGGGGTCAGCAGCTCCAGCGGGCTCTGCGGGCTGGCGAAGCGCTCGAGAGCCACCTCTTTCAAGTTGTTGAAGCTGACGATCTTGCAGCCGCCACGCGCCGCCTGGCGCAGTGCATTCATCATGCGCGGGTGGTTGGTACCCGGATTCTGGCCATAGACGAACACCGCATCGGCCTGGTCGAAGTCATCCAGCACCACAGTGCCCTTGCCGATACCGACCGACTGGATCAGCGCTACCCCGCTCGCCTCATGGCACATGTTGGAGCAGTCTGGGAAGTTGTTGGTGCCAAACAGGCGACCAAACAGCTGATAGAGGTAGGAAGCTTCGTTGCTGGCACGTCCCGAGGTGTAGAACTCCACCTCATCCGGGCTATTCAGCCCCTTGAGAGTGCCGGCAATCAGGGTGAAGGCATCGTCCCAGCTTATCGGCTCATAGTGATCGGTCGCCGGGTTGTAGCGCATCGGCTCGGTCAGCCGCCCCTGATACTCGAGCCAGTAGTCGCTCTGGGTGGCCAGCTGGCGCACCGAGTGGGCGGCGAAAAACTCGGCCCCCACCGTCTTGCCGGTAGACTCCCATGCCACCGCCTTGGCGCCGTTTTCACAAAACTGGAAGGTGCCGTGGTCGTTGTCACCCCAGGCACAACCCGGGCAGTCGAAGCCGTCGGTCTGGTTGACCCGCAGCAGATTCTTGATGTTCTGACGGGTCTTCTGGCTGCGCAGCACCTGTTTCATGGTGGATTGCAGGGACGAAAAACCTCCGGCTTTGGCGGGCTTTTCAATATGACTCATGGCACTCTCCGATGGGATCCGCCGGGCGATAGCTCGAATAGCTGACCGGGGCATCAAACTTGGGAATATGAACGACGTTGAGGTTGTATTTGAGGGCCAGCCTGACCGCCAGCTGGCTGGGCGATGCCAGACAGATAAGATGACGGGCACCAAAGCGGACGGCTTTTTGCACCAGCTCGCTACCGCAACGGCTGGTCACCACTAGGGTGTCGCACGCACTGTGTTGACGCAGCAGCAGGCCGATCAGCTTGTCGAGGGCATTGTGGCGCCCGATATCTTCCCGGCAGTGGAGGATCCGGCCCTCGGCATCCAGCGCCAGCGCTGCATGCAGGGCGCCGTGCTGCTGACCCTTGAGCTGCCACTGGGCGATCTGAGCACGCAGCCCCGCCAGCAAGGCCACATCCAGCGGCGGCGTCAGCGGCAACACCGGCAATGCGGGCAGCGCCTGCTCCACCGCCGCTACGCCGCAGATGCCGCAGCCGGTCACCCCGGTCAGCCGACGCTTGTTCTCAGCCAAAGCAGCCAGGGAGCGGTTGGCAATGGTCACATCCAGCACAATACCCTGTTCGGCTGGCGCGACCTGGATGTCGTGGACTTCGTGGTTATGCCGGATGATCCCCTCGCCAAACAGAAAGCCGACGGCAAAGTCGTCGAGATCGTCCGGGGTCGCCATCATGACCGCATGGTTGATGCCATTGATGTTGATGGCGACGGCTACCTCTTCCACCAGATGATCCAGTGACGGCAAGTTGGCGGGGGTTGCGACGGGAGAATGGGCAGGCATGCAGGTTGGCCTAAAAATGCAAACTGCATTCAAGTTTAGAGAGGCGACTGACGCAAAACCAATGAAATAAATCTATATCCTGATAGAGTTGTTCTATCGAAGATGTTTTTTCAATTGATTAATTCTTCAATAGCCGGTTCCACTGCCTCCACTACAACCAGATGAACATCAAGCAACTTCACTACTTTCACGAGCTGGCCAAACACCGGCATTTTGCCAAAGCGGCCAAAGCCTGCCACATCACCCAGCCCACCCTCTCGGCCAGCATTACCGCGCTGGAAAAGAGTGTCGGCACCGATCTGGTGGTACGCACCAGCCAGTTTGTCGCCCTGACCGAGGCAGGCGAGCTGGTGCGCCAGTATGCCGAACGGATGTTGCTGGAGCAGGAGGCGCTCAAGCAGGAGCTGGCGCTGTTTCAGGGCGAGCTATCCGGCACCCTGCGTATCGGCATCGTGCCCCAGTCCAATCTCGACATCATGCCGTTTATCGCCCGCTGCAAGCAGCGCTATCCCGATATCGTCATTCGCCTGTCGGTGCTCAGCAACGAAGCCCTGCTATCACAGCTGGAGCTGCATCAGTGCGATATCGGACTGGGATTTGATGAGCCCGCCGGGGGAGCTGGCCGGCGCGCCTTTCATGTCTACCCGCAAGGCGCCAACCAGATGGCGGTGCTGATGAACCGTGACGAAGCGGATCAGTACCCGCACAGCGGCGACATTGCGCTTGCTGAACTGCAGCAACAGCCGTTGGTGCTGCCCAGCCGCACCATGCAATTTCGCCAATATCTGGATCGCGCCGCCGAGCAGGGGGGAACCTCGCTCAACGTGGTACTGGAGACCGACTCGCTGTTCCATCTGGTCAGCGCCGTACGCCACCGGCTGGGCTGGGCCATCGTCAGCGCCGGCCTCGCCCGCTCTGCCAGCAAACTCTCGGACCTCGTTTGCCTGCCACTCGCTCCGCTGGAGAATATCGGCCATACCGCCTTTCTGACCCGCCAACAGAGCATCACCCCCGCCATGCGTGCCTTTCTTGAACTGGCGGCAGAAGATGAACCGTCAAACGCGCCTTGACGCAGGCCAAGCGGTAAACCTCATCCGGTTCTGGCAAAGAAAAAGCCCGCCAGAAGGCGGGCTTTCAGAGAGCAAGCGCGGGCATCAAATCGCCATCTGCTCGTGGGGGGAGCCATGGTGGCGTAACCAGACAAAGCTCAGCGCCACGATCAGCACCATCAGGGTCATGATGGCCCCCAGAGTCACCTGACCGGTCATCGGGAAACCGGCCGCCAGCAGGGTCACCACACCGGCCCCCAGATTCTGCATCCCGCCGAGAATGGCACCCGCGGTACCGGCCTGACCCGGGAAGGGCTCGATGGCACAGGAAGTGGCGGTCGGGTAGAGAATACCGCTACCGATGAAGTAGACAGCCGCACCACCAACCAGCGAGGCGGCACTCACCACCCCGAACAGCCCCGGCACCAGAATGATGAGGGAGCCGAGCGCCAGAAAGGCGATCCCCAGACGCATCAGCTTGCCCTGAGTCAAACGGAAGCTCAGCTTGGCAGAGAGCCAGGCCCCGAACAAATAGCCGGGCAGCGGCAGCACGAACAGCACGCTCACGGTACGGGCGCTCAGTTTAAGCACATCGCCGAGCAACACACCAGCCGCCGCTTCAAATACCGCGAGTCCCGCAAAGGTCGCCATCAGGCAAAGCAGGTTGCCCTGAAACTTGGGGTTGCCCAGCACATGACGATAGGCAGCACCGACGCGCAGTGGCTGACGGGCAGCAGCAGGCAGGGTCTCGCCAAACCAGGCCATGATAGCCAGGGTTGCTACGGCACCAAAACCGAACAGGAACCAGTACCCGGCGCGCCAGTTGAACAGCTCGGTCAGCCATCCCCCCAGCACCGGCGCCAGCAGCGGGGAGAAGATCACCCCCATGCTCACCAGACTGTTGGCGCGGTTGAGCTCGGCGCCGTTGTAACGATCGCGCATCACGGTACGGCTCATGGCGCCACCGGCACCGGTACCCAGCCCCTGAATAAAGCTACCCACTAGCAGGGCGGCAAAATGGGGGATGACCTGAATGATCAGGGTGCCCACCAGAAACACCATCATGCCGACGATCAGCACCGGGCGACGACCGATACGATCCGACAACGGCCCATAGACAAACTGGGAGAGGCCATAGGGGATCAGGTAACAGGCCATCACCGCCTGCAACTGGCCCGAGGCCACATTGAAGTCCCCCGCCATCATGGGAATGGAGGGAACATAAAGGGTCTGGGTCATCTGGCCCACAGCGACCATCAGAATGGTCAGTAAAAACAACGGATAAAAACTGTGCCGATCCATATCAGTCCCAAAAAATCGAAAAAATGCTGCCGCCCCTCTGGCACAAAATGGCCCAGAGGAATCTGATCACAGAGGCTGTGATGCAATCAAAAACAGTGTTGGAAACAGTAGGCGGGGAGCCCGCCAAACCACCGCACAGGACGCTTGGTGGTATGGGGGCATCATAGTGATTCAGCTCACAAAAAACGAACGAATCTTTATAATCGGCTTGCCTTAGTTTTTCTAATATTACGGGGCAGCACGCCCCGTCAGCAGTTAAAAATCAACGTGTTACCATCTGCTGCGCCTGCTTGATCAGCTCATCGGGCTGCTCCTTGCGTGGCGGTATGGTGATCCCCTTCTGGCAGGCAGGTTTCTCGGCCATCCGATCCATCCAGGCTTGTAGATGGGGTAACCCCTCGATGGAGATGCCGCTCCAGTCATAAATACGCACCCAGGGCCAGGTGGCAATGTCGGCGATGCTGTACTCGTCCGCCAGATATTCATGATGGGCCAGATGGCTGTCGAGCACCTCGAACAGGCGGCGCCCCTCCTTCTGGTAGCGTTCGATAGCGGCGGGGATCTTCTCGGGGAAATAGCGGTAGAAGACGTTGGCCTGCCCCATCATGGGTCCTACCCCGCCCATCTGGAACATCAGCCACTGGATGGCCTGAGAGCGGCGTTTGGGATCAGCGGGCAGCAACTTGCCTGCTTTCTCCGCCAGATAGATGAGGATGGCCCCCGACTCGAATACGGCGAAATCGTCGTTATCCCGATCGACGATAGCCGGAATACGGCCATTTGGGTTGATGGCGAGAAACTCGGGCTTCTTCTGATCCAGTGCAGACAAATCGAGAGGAATGACCCGATAGGGCAAACCCAGCTCTTCGAGGGCGATCGCCACTTTGAAACCATTGGGGGTCGCGGCGGTGTAAAAGTCGATCATGATTCACTCCTTGTTGGTCATAGCCAGATTGCACGGTTGGAACAGGGTGCAACACCATAGCCGCCTCATCTTGCAACAAGTGACCGGCTCCAGACCATTAAAAAGCGGCGCACCGTAGGCCAAACAAGGCCACGGTGCGCCGCTGGTGCGCTCTGGCAATGGTAGATATTAGTTGATCATGGCGACCGGCTTGCGCTGGCGCAGCATGATCAGGCGGGAAAGCAGCGGGAAGTAGGACTCCAGCTTGCGCAACAGCACCCGGCTGCAGGCAGGCTCGGCCAGCTCCGACTCATCCAGCACGATGCCGTTTGAGACAAAATAGAAACGGGGGTCACGCACATCCGGCCCGCAGACCGTCAGCTCCTTGTCTCCCTTGCGGATCAACAGCGGCAAGACCGGCAAACCGATCGTCTCATCCTCTCCCCGGGCAAATCCGGCATCCTGCCAGGGCGCATCGCCGTCGATCAGCAGGATCGCCGCCTCCGTCTTGGCCGGTTGCCACTGGGCCAGGGGGGTCACGGTGATGTGGGCAAAGTGATCACCATACTCGGGTGATGACCGCAAGATGGCCAACAGTCCCTCGCTGGCCGCTGACACGTTCTGACTCACTAATGACAAATTCATGGTTCACATCCCTATGCTCATGACAGCCTGTATCCGGCTGCTGGGATAAGACTAGCGCAGATCTGGTCTATATTGGAGCCGTCAAATCTGGCAGTGGTAATCAATTGGTCGTAGGGGGATAACAGTTGCCATCGCACAAAATACTGGTATCATACCGCGTCCTTTTATCCCCCGTTCTTTAACATCCAGTGGTGAACCTATGCATCCGATGCTGAATATCGCCGTGCGCGCTGCGCGCAACGCCGGTCAAGTTGTAGTAAAAGCCTTCTCCCAGCCCGAGAACATTGAGGCTATCCAAAAAGGCAGCAATGACTTCGTGACCAACGTTGACCGTGAAGCCGAAGCGGCCATCATTCACACCATCAAGAAATCTTACCCGGAGCACAGCATTGTTGCTGAAGAGTCTGGTGAGATTGCCGGGACCAATCCGGACTACCAATGGATCATTGACCCACTGGATGGCACGACCAACCTTGTCAAAGGCATTCCGCACTTTGCCGTCTCCATCGCCCTGCGTGTGAAAGGCAAAACCGAACAAGCCGTTGTTTACGATCCCATCCGTGACGAACTGTTTACTGCTACCCGTGGTAGCGGCGCCCAGCTGAACGGCTACCGCATCCGTGTCGGCAAAGCCAAAGAGCTGGCTGGCACCGTGCTGGCGACCGGTTTCCCCTACAAACAAAAGCACCACATCGAGTCCTACCTGAAGATGTTCCAGAGCATGTTCATTGAATGTGCCGACATCCGTCGCTCCGGCTCTGCCGCACTGGATCTGGCCTATGTGGCTGCCGGTCGTATCGACGGTTTCTGGGAAATCGGCCTGAAACCCTGGGACACCGCTGCCGGTGAACTGCTGGCCAAAGAAGCTGGTGCCATCGTCACCGACTTCGTAGGTGGTCACAACTACGAAAACTCCGGCAACATCGTGGTTGCCAACCCGCGCGTCCTGAAAGAGATGCTGGGCAAGATCCGCGAAGAGCTGCCGGAGTCTCTGGCTAAATAAGCCAGCCTTCGAGCAGACAGATAAAAAAACCGGCGCAAGCCGGTTTTTTATTGCTGCGATATACCCTGTCAGAGCATTCCAACCAACTGCTTATGCTCTTCTTCCCCGTAGCATACGCCCCAACTGCTCGCCCCGTTCCCCATCCCCAAAACAGTTCGTCGCCCTTCTCTCGTTAGCAAATACGCCTTAACCAACCTTCTTGAATATCACCGTACTCAGGCCGGGATAAAAACCTGGCCTCCTGTTTGCCCTGATCTTCATCCTCTTGCTAAGAACACCAACCATCAGGCCTCGAACCCATCGCCAGATAAAAAAACACCCGGCACATGGCCGGGTGTCGTGAGGGCATACAAAGCGCCCCGACTTTTATGAATGAAGAGGCCGGCGTACGCCAGCCCCTTTATCAGGCGAGGCGGAAGCGGCCGATGGTCTGCTTCAGACCCACCGCCAGCTGGCTCAGCTCCAGACAGGCGCGGGCAGTATGATCGGCGCCCAGAGCCACCTCGTTGGCGGACTCGTTGATCCGCTCGACGTTGCGGCCCAGCTCGTCGGAGACCGCATCCTGCTCGCCGCAGGCGCTGGCAATCTGGATCGCCATGTCGGCAATCTGGGCGACCGCCTCTTCAATCTGCTGGATGCCGTTACTGGTCTGCTCGCTCTGATCCACACACTGGCGGATCATTTCGCAGCTCTGGCCAGTGACCTCTTTGGCCTGATTGGCGCGCGCCTGCAGGGTTTCGATGATGGCGACGATCTCGCCAGTAGAAGCCTGGGTGCGGCCCGCCAGGGTGCGCACCTCGTCGGCCACCACGGCAAAGCCACGGCCTTGCTCGCCAGCGCGGGCTGCTTCGATGGCCGCATTGAGGGCCAGCAGATTGGTCTGCTCGGCGATGCCGCGGATCACATCCACCACCACGTTGATCTGGGCAGATTCGCGCTCCAGCTCGGTCACCAGCGTACCGGCTTGCTCGATCTCTTCGGCAACCCGGGTGATGGCCACCAGCGAACGCTGCACATCCTGATTGCCGTTGCGGGCCAGCGCATTGGCTGAGCTGGCGGAGCTGGAGGCGGTTTCGGTATTGCCAGCCACATCGGCCACGGTGGCCTTCATCTGGGTCATGGCGGTCGCCACCAGCGAGATCTCCTGCTGCTGGCTCTGAATGCCCTTGGCGGACTGCTCGGAGACGGCGCTCACCTCCTCGATGGCAGTGCCAAGCTGGGTGACAGCAGCCACTACCTCTTCAATCAGACCGCGCAGGTTGTCCTGCATCTTGAGGGAAGCTTTGGCCAGCATCCCCAGCTCGTCGCGGCCGATGTGCTGACGCTCCAGCTGATGGGTCAGATCGCCGGCGGCAATGGCGTTGGCCTGAGCCACTACGGCTTGCAGCGGCAGGCAGATCTGGCGAGTCAGGAACCAGGTCATCACCACCATGAACACCAGCAGAGCACCGATGCTCACCATGGCGAAGGTGGTCACCATGCTGACGCTGCCAAGCAGGCTGCCACGGTTCTCTTTGACGAAACCGAGGTTCACCTGGATCAGCGAGTTGACCGCCTGCTCCAGTGCCCCGAAGAGCGGGTTGGAGGCAAACAGCTGGGTTTTGGCCTGATCATGCTGACCCTGCACCAGCAGCATATCAAACTCGTTTACCGAACGTTGATAAGTGAGCCACTGTTGTTTGGCCTGGTTAAACACCTGGCGCTCGTTGTCGGCCCCTACGGTCGCCTCGTAGGCACGAAATGCCTCGTCAACCTTGCGAATATTCTCCTGAATGCGGCCACGACGGGCCTGCAGGTCGGCGGCATCATCCACCATCAGCAGGGCAAACTGGGCCCGACGTACATAAGAGACGTCGTAGAGCAGGGTTTCGACCGAGAGCACGCTCGGCAAAGTGGAGTCGGTAAAATTCAGCACCCGATCGCGCACGCCGCGCAATTCACTGGAGAGAAAAACACCGAAGACAACGTTGACTGCGGCAATGACCGCAAAAACCACGGCAATCTTTTTGCCGATGGAGAGATTCTTGTAAAACATGATTGGCTGTTGATCCTCAACTGCTGACAAGCAGGTAAACAGTAGCGATCACATCCGTATGAGCTGATCCCGGCCATTCCTGACGGGAGATGGAAGGTTGCGAAAGCGGGGGAAGGACGATTTCGCGAGGCGCGCACTCTATCACAATATCGCCTAATCCTTCACCAGATTTCACCAAATGAATGCAAGCTGATTTCCTTCACAACCCGACATTCATCACAAAATATTTATAGCGACCAAATCATTTCAAATAGTTAACCGATAAATGCAATCGAGGCAGTGGCATGGACAAGGGGCCATCAACTCGTTGTAATGACCAACATGACCCGATGGCGGAGCGCCATCCCCCTTCGTTGTAACAATTTGCTGTAACAAGAGGCCCTGTTTATGGATAACAGCTCGTATCTGCCCGCTTCAACCTGGTCTGCCCAGTTGCGTGAACAACTGCAGGCGCGGCCACTTACCGCCCTCGGTCTCTTTATCGCGCTGGCTGCCGTCTTGTTGCTGCTGTTGCAGAGTCTCATCATGCTCGCTACCGGCGAGGTGACCAGCGGCGTGCGCTACGGCCTCATCGGTGGTGCCGCCGGGTTTGCCGCCACCGCCATCGGCACCCTGCCCGCCCTGTTTCTGCGCTCGGTACCGCAAAAGGTTGAGGACACCATGCTGGGCTTTGCCGCCGGTATGATGCTGGCGGCCAGTGCCTTCTCCCTGCTGCTGCCGGGGCTGGAGGCCGCCGAGGGGATTACCGGCAACGGCTTTAGCGCCGCCGCCGTGGTGGTGGTCGGCATGACCCTCGGGGTGCTGTTGATGCTGGGGCTGGATCAGTTCACCCCGCACGAGCATGACAAAACCGGCCCCTGCGGCCCCGGCCACGAGAGCTGCTCCCGGGTCTGGCTGTTCGTCTTTGCCATCGCCCTGCACAACCTGCCGGAGGGGATGGCCATCGGGGTCAG
>NZ_JBFODV010000152.1:0-5904 GCF_040908495.1 Aeromonas sp. R1-1
ACTGTTCCACCACTGCGCAGGCGGAATATGGGGCGGCACCTCCCCGGGGAAGAGCAGCAGCGGCTCACCGCTCAGACTGGTGCCACGGATGGCGGGGAACTCGCGGCCATTGGCCACCCCCTTGCCCACCTCGGTCGCCTTGATGGCGGCGAGCGCCAGACACTCGGTGGTGATCCCCTCGAAACGGGCCTGACCGCGGCCGCTGCGTACCAGATGCTGGAGCAGGGAGACCATGGGCGCATGCTGTTCGGGGGTGACGTGATCGGCCTTGCTCGCCACAAAGAGCAACTTGTCGATACGGGGCGAAAAGAGCCGCCGCCACCAGTTGCTTTTGCCGTAGGCAAAGCTCTCCATGATGCGGGCGATGGCCTGCTGCATGTCGCCAAAGCTGGCCGCCCCGGCGTTGAGGGGCTGCAGGCAATCCACCAGCACGATCTGGCGATCAAAACCGGCAAAGTGCTGCTCATAAAAACCCTGCACCAGATGCTGTTTGTACTGCTCGAAGCGCTGCTTGAGAGTGGCGTAAAGAGTGCCATCGGCGGGCTCGCCGACAGGCATCTCCCACACCCAGGGGACAAATTGCAGCATGGGGGCACCGGCATACTCGCCCGGCAACACGAAACGGCCGGGTTGAATAAGGTGCAATCCCAGCTCCTGTTTGCAAGCGTGCAGATAGGCGGTGTAGCGCTCGGCAAGCTCAGCCACCGGCCGCTCTTCGAAGCGCTGATCGACCTGCCACCCGGGTGTCAGCCAGCTGGCGGCAAGTGCCTGCAGCTCTGGGCGACGAAGCTGCTCGCGCACCTGTTCGCTCCACTGCTCGTAGCTCATCTCCAGCAGCGGCAAGTCGAGCAGCCACTCCCCGGGGTAGTCCACCAGATCCACATAGAGGGTGGAGATCTCCCCCAGATGTTTGCGCAGGGGGTGGCGGGTGCGATAGCGAATTTCGAGGCGCACTTCCGCCACGCCGCGGGTCGGCTCGGGCCAGGCAGGTGGATCGCCAAACAGGGAGTCGAGACCGCGCTCATAAGCAAAGGTGGGGATGTGGGCATTGAGCTGCGGCACCCGGCGGGCGCCGAGGATGCGCCCTTGACGCAGGGCATCCCACAACGGCAAACGGCCATCGATGGCCGCGTGTTCCAGCTGGTTGACCAGCGCAGTGATAAAGGCGGTTTTGCCGCTGCGAGAGAGGCCGGTCACCGCCAGCCGAATATGGCGATCCCGCACCCGGTTCACCACGTCGTTCGCCTTGTGTTGCAGGCGAGTCAACTTCTGTTCCAGTTTATTGAGTATCAAGGCTTGACCCGTTCTCCCTTGGTGGTTGCATCTGGATAGCTGGTGTCGATGGTGGCGCATCACGGGAGGCGCCGCCATCGACATGGGGGCTTCAGCAAGAACTACAGCTTGCGAAATTCCCGCTGCAGGGTGAACTCCCTGGAGGTAACCAGCTTCTCGATCCGCTGAACTCTGGGCTCCAGCGCGTCAAGTTCCTGCGCGATGCGGCCCAGCGCCTGATGAGGGGTGATCCCCGCCTGCCAGCTGCGCGCCTTCATCCGCACCTCGGCAAAGTCGGCATCCTCTTGCGAATAGAGGGTGACCGGCTTTTTGTCGAGCAGGAACCAGGCGGCGATATAGGCGGTGAAGGTGATGAAACCGGCGAAGATAAGGCCACTGATGGCGAGCAGCCGCACGATCCAGGTCTCCACCCCGAAGTACTCTGCCAAACCGGCACAGATCCCGGCTATCTTGCCACGCTGGGGATCACGATAGAGGTTACGCCCTTCACGACTGACACTGCTCATACCTTGTTCCTCCAACCGGGTACTTCCGCATCCAGAATTGATTCCAGCGCGCCCACTCGTTCCTGCATCTTCTCGGTGCGAGCCAGCAGCCCTTGCAGCTGTTCCCGCTCGCTATCGGCAAGACCGGCGCCAATCCGCCCCTTGGCACGATAGTGCAGCACCAGCCAGATGGGGGCCACCACCACCATGAAGACCACCATGGGAACCATCAATACGCCCAGCAGATCTTCCATCTGTTACTCCCCCTGTTTGCCTTCGCTTTTGCTGTCGCCCTGGCCCAGCTTCTGGCGCATGGCTTCCAGCTCACGACTTATCTGATCGTCCACTTCCAGCTCGGCAAACTGCTGCGCCAGCGCCTTGTCGGACTGACCCAGATCGGCGCGCGCTTCCATTTCGTCGATGCGACGCTCCATCCGCTCAAACTTGCTCACCACCGCCTGGCTCTCGCCACGGGCGACCTGGCTCTGCACATTGAGACGGCTGCTGGCCGCTTCGGTGCGAATGGCCATCGCCTTTTGACGGGCGCGGGCATCTTCCAGCTTGGCTTCGAGCTGACGGATCTCTTCACCCAGCTTCTCGATGCCGCTGTCGACCGCCTGCTGCTCGCGGTAGAGGGTCTCCGACAACTCGGTCTGTTTCTTCTTCTCGATAAGGGCGGCGCGGGCCAGATCTTCACGTCCCTTGGTCAGGGCCAGCTCGGCCTTGGCTTGCCACTCGTCGACCCGCTCCTGATGGCGGGCGACCTGACGACCAATCTCTTTCTGGCTGGCGAGGAAGCGGGCCAGATTGGAGCGCTCCTTGACCAGCTCGTCCTCCATCTCCTGGATGATCAGGCGCACCATCTTCTGGGGATCTTCTGCCTTGTCGAGCAGGGCCGTCAGGTTGGAATTGATGATGTCGGCCAGACGGGAAAAAATACTCATGATTGCACTCCTGTTATTGGCATGGCGTTGTTTCTCCATTGACAATGGCAACTTGTGTGCCAATCTGGAACAAAATTTAACTTGTTGATTTATATGGGGCAGAATAGCCGGATTGCAAGATGCCTCGCGCAAGAGATGATTAAAATCACCAACTTTTGGTAAGATTGACCAGCTTTTACAACTGACAGGGATCACTATGACCACGGCCACGGAAAGCCTGCTGGGGGAATCCAACGCATTTCTCGAGATCATTGAGCAGGCCTCACGGCTCGCCCCGCTGCGCAAACCCGTGCTGATCATCGGTGAGCGGGGGACGGGCAAGGAGCTGATCGCCCACCGCCTACATTATCTCTCGGCGCGCTGGGATCAAAGCTTTGTCACCATCAACTGCGCTACCCTGAGCGAGAGCCTGCTGGAGACCGAACTGTTCGGTCACGAGGCGGGATCGTTTACCGGTGCAGCCAAGCGCCATCAGGGCCGCTTCGAGCGGGCCGATGGCGGCACCCTCTTCCTCGACGAGCTGGCCACCACCAGCGCCCGGGTGCAGGAGAAGCTGCTGCGGGTCATCGAGTATGGCGAGTTCGAGCGGGTGGGCGGGGCCAAGCCCCTCAAGGTGGATGTGCGGCTGGTCTGCGCCACCAACGAGGATCTCCCTGCGCTGGCCAACAAGGGGCAGTTTCGCCACGATCTGCTCGATCGGCTCGCGTTTGATGTGATCACCCTCCCCCCCTTGCGGGAGCGGCGGGAAGATATCCTGATGCTGGCGGAGCACTTCGCCCACAGCATGACCCGGGAGCTGGGCTATCCGCTGTTTGCCGGTTTCTCGCGCAAGGCAACCCAGCTGCTGCTGGATTACCACTGGCCGGGCAATGTGAGAGAGCTGAAGAACGTGGTGGAGCGCAGCATCTATCGTCAGGGTAATCCCCAGTTGCCGCTCTCGACCCTGGTGCTCAACCCGTTTGATTCCCCCTGGCGACCACAGGTCACGCAACCTGCGCAAGAGGACCGAAGCGAGGTACAATCTGCATCCCCCCTCGCCTTGCCGCTCGATCTCAAGCAGGCTGTGGCGGAGTACGAGATTAATTTACTCAAGCAAGCGATGCAGCAATCCCAGTATAATCAGCGCAAAGCCGCTCAACTGCTGGCCTTAAGCTATCACCAGTTCCGTGGCATGCTACGCAAATATCAGCTGCTGGATGGCGATAACGATGCAGAACAAGAGTGAAGGAGCGCGGTTGATGCCGACTCCAGCAACACGCCAGCCTTCGCGCTGGCACATTTGTATCAAAACGTGCGTACAAAACCCCTATAAGAACATGGTTCAACAATGAGAATGCTCACACCCTTGCTGCTGGGTCTGCTGGTGCTGGTCACCGGCTGCCAGAAGCAACCCGAGGCCTCCAAAACCGGACTCATCTATTGTGCTGAGGGATCCCCCCTCTCCTTCAATCCCCATGTTTCCAACTCCGGGGTGACACTGGATGCCAGTGCCCGTCCGCTCTACGACCGCCTGCTGGAGGTGAACCCCAATACCCTGGCGCTGGAGCCGGCGCTCGCCACCAACTGGCATGTCAGCGAGGATGGCCTCACCTATACCCTGACCCTGCGCAAGGGGGTGACGTTTCACCATACCCCCTGGTTCAAGCCCACTCGCACTTTCAATGCCGATGACGTGGTCTTCACCTATGCCCGCCAGCTTGACAAGCAGCACCCCTATCACAATGTGTCCGGCGGCGATTACCCCTACTTCTACAGCCTGGGGCAAGATCTGCTGATCAAACGGGTGAGCAAGAAGGGGCCGCAGACGGTGGTATTCGAGCTGAATCAGCCGAACGCTTCCTTCCTCGCCACCCTGGCCAGCGACTATGCGGTGATCCTCTCCGCCGAATACGCCGAGCAGATGTTGCAGGCGGGCACGCCAGCCCTGCTGGATAGCCGCCCCATCGGCACCGGGCCGTTCAGCTTCAAGGAGTATCGCCACAACGAGTTCATTCGCTATCTGCGCCATCCCGGCTACTGGGGTGGCGATGCCAAGATTGAACAGCTGGTCTACGACATCACCCCCAAATCCGCCAAACGGCTGGCCAAGCTGCTGACCGGCGAGTGCGACGTGATGAGCACCCCTTCCGCCAGCCAGCTCTCGGTGATCAAGCAAAATCCGGCGCTCAGTCTCTCGGTCCAGTCGGGGATGAACGTCGCCTTTTTGGCCCTCAATACCCGCAAGCCGCCGTTCAACAACGTCAAAGTGCGTCAGGCCATTGCCAGCGCCATCAACATCGACAACCTGCTGCAGGCGGTCTATTTCGATACCGGCCTGCCCGCCAACAGCCTGCTGCCGACCCTCTCATGGGGTTACAACCCCAGCCTGCCCGAGCGCAAACCCGACCTGAAACGGGCGCGCCAGCTGCTCAAGGAGGCGGGACTGGAGAAAGGGTTCGAGATGCAGGTGCTGGTACAACCGGACGCCCGCCCCTACAACCCGGATGCGGTCAAGACCGCCCAGCTGATCCGCAGCGATCTGGCCAAGGTCGGGATCAAGCTCAAGATCGTGCAACGGGAGTGGCCGGTGATCGAAGGCCGCCTCACCAAGGGGCAGTACGACAGCCTGCTCTCCGGCTGGATTGCCGACAATGCCGACCCGGACAACTTCTTCCGCCAGCTGCTGAGCTGCTCGGCAGTGGAGCGCGGCAACAACTACAGCCGCTGGTGTAGCCCGGCCTTCGATCAGTTGCTGGATGATGCGGTCACCACGCCCCAGCTCTCGTTCCGGCTGCGCAACTACTACTATGCCCAGACCCTGCTCAACGAACAGCTGCCGCTGATCCCGCTGGCGCACGCCTTGCGTACCCAGGTCAGCCGCAGCGACATCGAGGGGCTGACGCTGATGCCCTTTGGCGGCACCTCCTTCAACCAGGCTCACAGGGAGTAAGCATGCTTCTATACACCTTGCGCCGCATCAACCTGCTGCTTATCACCCTGCTGGCGCTGACCTTTGTCGCCTATCTGCTGGACTATCGGCTGATCGGCAATCAGCTCAGCTTCTGGAGCGGCTACCCCGATTTCCTGCGCCGCATTTTCGCAGGTGACCTGGGGCTCTCCAGCGTCTCCGGGCTGCCGGTGCTGGACGAGATCCGCCACTACTTCCCGGCGACCCTGATCCTCTGTCTGGCGGCGTTCGCCAT
>NZ_JBFODV010000153.1:0-2946 GCF_040908495.1 Aeromonas sp. R1-1
GGGCAGGCGACCCTGCTGCCCGGTTACACCGGCGAGCAGAACGAGCTGTTCCTGCAGGGGCGCGGGGTGTTTGTCTGCATCAGCCCGTGGAACTTCCCGCTGGCGATCTTCCTCGGCCAAATCGCAGCTGCGCTGGCCACCGGCAACACCGTCATCGCCAAACCTGCCGAGCAGACCGGCCTTATCGCCCATCTGGCGGTGACGCTGGCCCATCAGGCCGGTATTCCGGGCGACGTGCTGCAGCTGCTGCCCGGTGACGGCGCCACCGTGGGGGCCAAGCTGACAGCGGATCCGCGCATCGGCGGCGTCTGCTTCACCGGCTCCACCGAGACGGCCAAGCTCATCAACATGACCCTGGCCCAGCGCGATGGCGCCATCCTGCCGCTTATCGCCGAGACCGGCGGCCAGAACGCCATGATCGTCGACTCCACCGCCCTGCCGGAGCAGGTGGTGCGGGACGTGGTGAGCGCCGCCTTCCAGAGCGCCGGTCAGCGCTGCTCGGCCCTGCGGGTGCTCTACCTGCAGGAGGAGATCGCCGAGCGGGTGCTGGAGATCCTCACCGGCGCCATGCAGGAGCTGAAAGTGGGCAACCCGGCCGAGCACAACACCGACGTCGGCCCGGTGATCGATGCCGATGCCAAGGCCGGTCTCGATGCTCACCTCGCCTACATGATGCCGCGCGCTCGCCTGATTGCGCAGGCGCCGATGCCGGCCGCGACCATGGAAGGGCACTTTGTCCAGCCGACCGCGCTGGAGATCGGCTCCATCCGCGAGCTGGCCAAGGAGCAGTTCGGCCCCATCCTGCACGTGGTGCGCTACGCCACCCGGGATCTGGACAAGGTGATCAGCGACATCAATGGCACCGGCTACGGTCTGACGCTGGGGATCCACAGCCGCAACGAATCCCACGCTGAGGAGCTGGCGAGCCGCATCAACGTGGGCAACGTCTACATCAACCGCAACCAGATCGGCGCCATGGTCGGGGTGCAGCCGTTCGGCGGGCAGGGGCTCTCCGGCACCGGTCCCAAGGCGGGCGGTCCACACTACTTAAGCCGTTTCGTCACCGAGAAGACCCGCACCATCAACACCACGGCGGTGGGCGGCAACGCCTCCCTGCTGGCGATGGGCGATGCCTGATCCGCGTCGATAGAGGCCGGATACGGGATGCCGGATAACAACGGGCCGCCTTCGGGCGGCCTCTTTATTTGCACCATCCGTTTTTTACGAATGGGACAATCGGCCATGGTGGGGTCGTCAGCGACCCGTGCTGGTCGTAAGATGGGAGCCATTCGCGCGGCGTTTGCCCCTTGCTCGGCCAGCCGTGGTCAGGGTTCTGTTTTAACGAGAGTGTTTATCTGATGTCATTAACCGAACAAGCCCGCTGGTTCGTGCTGGGGGGCGATCATCTGGTACTGCTCGATCAGCAGGGAGAGGTGCCACAAGGAAGTAAAGCGTGCCTGCCCGCAGCGCTGGCCGGTGCCCGTTTCGAGCGTTTTGATGAGTGGCAGGGGCTGCCCTGCTATCTGCTGGATCTGGGGGCTGAGGCCGACACGACTATGATGGCCCCCCTGCGCCAGTTGATGGTAGCGGGGGATGAAGAGGGCTTTCGTCTCGCTGGCCGCGCCTGGCAGCTCGCCACCTTCCGCCGCACCCACCGTTTCTGCGGCGAGTGCGGCGCCCCCATGACTCCGAAGGCGGGGGAGTGGGCGCAGGTGTGCCAGCACGGACATACGGTTTATCCGCGCATCTCCCCCTGCATTATCGTGGCGGTGCGCAAGGGGCCGGAGATCCTCTTGGCGGCCCATCGCCGTCACTATCAGGCGGACGATCCCATGTATACCGTGCTGGCTGGCTTTGTGGAGGCGGGGGAGAATCTCGAGCAGTGCGTGGCACGGGAGGTGTTCGAGGAGAGCGGCATCCGGGTGCGCAATGTGCGCTATGTGGCGAGCCAGCCCTGGCCCTTCCCCCACAGCCTGATGATGGGCTTTACCGCCGACTACGAGAGCGGCGAAATCCGGGTGCAGGATGACGAACTGGTGGCTGCCGCTTTCTTTACCGCCGACCGCTTGCCGCGTTTGCCGCCCCACGGCACCATCGCCCGGCGGCTGATCGAGCGTTCGCTGGCGGGCGAGGGGTAACGAAGCGCTTATCTTTTCGCCAATCTTTTTGCACTTCATTTTAAAAACGGGGCGCTCTGGTTTGCGCCCCTTCACATCTTTGCAACCGCGCGCCCATTTGCCACGTTTTGGGCAGTCCGCTCCGGTGGGCAAAGTGGTATTATGGCCGCCATTTTATGCGTGATACGAACTCAGGAACTGGGATGAAAGAGCTGAAGAACGATCGATACCTGCGCGCCCTGCTGCGTCAGGACGTGGATATGACCCCGGTATGGATGATGCGCCAGGCTGGCCGCTATCTGCCGGAATACAAGGCGACTCGCGCCCAGGCGGGGGATTTCATGTCTCTGTGCCGCAATGCCGAGCTGGCCTGTGAAGTCACCCTGCAGCCGCTGCGCCGCTACCCGCTCGATGCCGCCATCCTCTTCTCCGACATCCTCACCGTGCCCGATGCCATGGGGCTCGGTCTCTACTTCGAGCAGGGTGAAGGCCCGCGCTTCGAGCGCCCGATCACCTCCATGGCCGACGTGCAGGCGCTGCCCATTCCGGATCCGGAAGATGAGTTGGGCTACGTGATGAATGCGGTGCGCACCATCCGCCGTGAGCTGAAGGGTGAAGTGCCGCTCATCGGCTTCTCCGGCAGTCCATGGACCCTGGCCACCTACATGGTGGAGGGGGGCAGCTCCAAGGCGTTCACCAAGATCAAGCAGATGATGTACGCGGAGCCGCAGACTCTGCACCTGCTGCTCGACAAGCTGGCCGACAGCGTGATTGCTTACCTCAACGCCCAGATCAAGGCGGGTGCCCAGGCGGTCATGGTGTTCGACAC
>NZ_JBFODV010000154.1:0-20689 GCF_040908495.1 Aeromonas sp. R1-1
GCTGCTGGGGCTGCACAAGGGGGCCACCCTGCTGAGTCGCGCCAAAGCAACCCGCCTTGGCCTTGGCAAATACCGACTGCCCTACAACGCCCTGCTGCAACTGTTTGAGCTCGGGCTGCTGCATCGCGCGGAGCTGGAGTCCGGCCCGCTGCCCGCCGATGGGGTCGAGCTGGAGTTTGGCAACCAGCGCTGGCGGCTGCAGTGCAAGCAGAACAACATCACCCTGCTCTACTACCGGCTCACCCCGGTGGGCAACGAGCTCGCCCAGCTGCTGCAAGAGTCACCGCTGGAGGAGTACCTGCAGGATCTGAAAACCGTGCTAGTGCAGGGTATCCAGATTGAAGTGATGCAGCTCGTTAGCGCCCCCTCCTCACCCGCTCCCGACCCTCTCCCCTGAGCTCTGGCGGGGCAGCTGATGCCCCGTCGGTTCGTGGTTCCTTCGCATCAAGCTGCTGGCTCCAAGCTTATGGGCTTGTCCAGAATAGGTTGCAAATTGCAGATGCCGCAGAGGCACACCCCGTCAGATCCGTTGCATATTGCAAACAGCAACGTTCTTTTCCTGCCAAAACGGCGCTAATAACATATCAATCATTAGCTTTTGCCAGCTGGCCCACCCCTTGCACACGTCTTGATGCAGATCAAAATCTAACCATCACAGCTCGGGAGTAAGGCCATGAGAATCAATCAACCGGTTACCCAAAGAGAACGTCTCTATCCAGACCACCAGAGCCTGATCTCCACCACGGATCTGGAGAGCCGCATCACCTACGCCAACGATGAGTTCTGCGAGATAGCAGGCTTCCAGCTCGACGAGCTGGTGGGGGAACACCACAATCTGGTACGTCATCCTGACATGCCGAAACAGGCCTTTGCCGATCTGTGGAACCATATCCGCGAAGGCAAGAGCTGGATGGGACCGGTGAAGAACCGCTGCAAGAGTGGCGATCACTACTGGGTCAGCGCCTTTGTCACCCCCATCAAGGATGCCAGCGGCCGGGTGGTGGAGTATCAGTCGGTGCGCACCGCCCCGAGCGAGGAGATCAAGCAGCGAGCCGAGAAGGTCTATGCCGACCTTCGCAACAACAAGCTGCCGCTGGCGCTCAAGCTGCCCACCTTCTCCCATACCCTGACCATCAACCTCTGTCTGCTGCTGAGCCTGCTCGCCATGTTTGCCCTGGGCTACAACCACGATATGAACTGGCAACTGGCGCTGGTCGCCCTGCCGCTGGCGATAGCGGCCATCACCCTGAATGTCCTCTCCCGTCGCCTCGGCAAGCTCAACAAGATGGCCCGCAGCCGCTTTGACAACCCGCTGATGCAGCTGCTCTACACCAACAAGGTGGACAACATCGCCGCCATCGAACTCTCGATGGTGATGAATCAGGCCGAGTTCAACGCCGTGCTGGCCCGCACCCAACAGACCTGCAGCAAGATCCTGCAAGCCGCCGAGGGGGATCTGCGCAACGCCGAATCCATCACCGACAACCTGCAACAGCAGCAGGCCGAAACCAATCAGGTAGCGACCGCCGTGACCGAGATGTCGGAATCCATTCGCGAGGTTTCACAGAGCTCCAGCGAATCCTCCAGCCTGCTGGACGAGACCGCCGACCTGTTCAAGAGCGGCAACCACAGCGTGGCCGAAACCGTGGCTGCCGTGGCGGGTATGAACAGCGAGCTGACCACCTCCAAGAGCGTGATCAGTGCGCTGGTCGGCCACTGCCGCGATATCGATGGCATCCTCGATGTGATCAACAACATCGCCAACCAGACCAACCTGCTGGCCCTCAATGCCGCCATTGAAGCGGCCCGGGCTGGCGAAGCGGGTCGCGGCTTCTCGGTGGTGGCTGACGAGATCCGCACGCTCGCCATCAAGACCCAATCCTCGACCAGCGAGATCCAGAAGATGATCACCGAGCTGCAAACCAGCGCCGGGGATGCAGAACAGGCGATGGAGAAGGGCTGCCAACTCTCCGAAAGCTGCCAGCAAAAAGCCTCGGCGACCGGCACCATACTCCAGCAGATCAACGATATGCTGCAGCAGGTGGCCTCCGGCAGCGGCCAGATTGCCCAGGCGGTGCAGGAGCAGTTCCACGTCACCGCCGAGATCAACCGCAACGTGCTCAGCATCAAGACCCTGGCCGATGACTCCAGCGTCGGCAGCCAGCACGCCGTGCACTGCATCACCCAGCTGGTCAACCAGTTAAGCGATCTCGACCGGCTGGTACGCCAGTTTCAGAAAGGGGCTCCGGCAACCCAGAGCCGCTACGAAGTGGCCACCACCCGCTCCGTGCCGGTTCGCCAAGCGAGATAACCATTACCTAAACAATCACCGCAGAAAAACCAAATGGGCCCGCAGGCCCATTTGGTTTTTTCATACCCGCCAACAAGAGGACGATACTCCCGCTTCACCGTCCGATTTTCCCCAGCTCTGATGGACGCATCTGTTGAAAATTCATATCGCCCCCGTAACTGAGTAGTTTGTTGATCTTGCTCAGGAAATTTTCCACATCTACTTTCTTCCTCAGCCCCATTCGGTAACATAGCCGCTTGGCAACCTCTCGCAGGAGTCAGCCATGAGCCAAGCCATTGCCAAAACGCAGGTAACAAGCAGCAGACTGGAGGCTGGAATTCAGGGGCGGTAGCGTGGTTTTTGTAAGTTGGCACAGAGCGTAGCGAAGACCAACAGACAAGTTCTTCAGCGTTAAAGGGAAAAATATGGATGTCATTAAGGCTTTAGAAATCATCTCAGCATTATCAGAAGGTGTTAATCCTGAAACCGGTGAAGAGTTATCTGAAGAAAGCTGCTTCAATCAGCCGAAAGTCATTCGAGCTTTATTTATCGCAAAACAGAGCCTCGAAGCATCAATCATTTCTGAAAAGCGTAAATCTGATTTACCAGAAAATGCTGGGAAGCCGTGGAAGCCAGACGAAGATGAGCTATTGGCAAATAGCTTTGATTCAGGCTTAGGTGTTGATGAATTATCAAGAATCCATAAAAGAACAAAAGGTTCCATTGCCTCCAGGTTAGTTCGTCTAGGTAAAATAAATGAGCGTGCCGATATTTATACTCGGTAGCCTCGTTTTTGTAGGTTGGCGCTGAGCGTAGCGAAGCCCAACAGACGAACATGATCACCTCAACCAGAACAGGATAAAGATGGATTGGGCCGATCGAGAACACAAATTTTTAGATACGTTTCTCGGTAAACGTTGGGCTTCACTTCGTTCAGCACCAACCTACGATTTTTAGCCCAACATACGAGATACAATTTTTGGCCCAACATACTAGATGTATTTTCACACAATATGGATGCTAGTGGAGCCCCATATTGGATATAGAGGAAACAAGACCATTTATCCTACAGTTAATGCAAGAAACATTGATATAACATATTGAAAGTATGGATAACTACATTGATGTGATACAAAAAATTGGCAGGATATGTGGAACAGCCGCATGTTTCTATGTGGAAACATTCCATATAATAAATTGTTAGAACGCAGTGATGGTCATCTATGAATCTCTACGTAATCAATTGCGATAAAATTGAGTCCGAGGAAGACTTTTGGGCTGCCTATATTCACACAGTAAAACCCGATGGTTCACAATATTTCGGTCGCAATCTAGATGCTTTGTGGGATGCGCTGTCAGCAGGTGGCACAGGCTTCCCCGATGAAGAAGGCAGTTGTGAAATTCAATTTGTAAACACGTCAAAAATTAAAAACCTACATAATGGCGTTTTCTACCAAAGGCTGAAGGTCATAGAAAAAGATCTAAAAACTGAGAGGTATGGCAATGTGTACATCAAAGTTGAATAAAATGCGTTCTAACACGGCGGTCAACTACACTCCGGCCCTGCGGGCCTCCGTCGGACGCGCTGACGCGCGCCGGTTACCTCAGCGTTAGCCCCCTTTCGGAGATTCCATGCAAGGAACAATTGCCCAACTACTTTCGATAGCCGCTCATGGGAATGAATATTTAGCTAAGCGTTTAGATGAGAGCTATTTTCCAAATAGTTCTACTTTCAAGTTCTGCAAATTTGTAAAATTTGTGGATCTACAAAGCTCGGGAACGAAGTGGCATGAAAGAGAATTTGCAAAGAACCCCAATGCTTGGTTCAAAAAGCTAAATGAGACGGGCGTTGTCCAGCTAAGAGTCAGATATATCTCTACAAATAAAGAGGAAATATCAGACCGGATGTCTGTGGCCTTCGTCGGAGGTGGTGGGCGGTGGTTAATTGAAGCGGTAAAGCCAACCAAATCTGATTTCTGGGAAGCTAGGTGGGAGATAGGTGATAAAGATGATCCTGAACAGAACATATGGCATGTAAAATATGGGCGAATCTTAAGAAATTCTAATCAGCCCGAGCAGCCTTTACCACTTGCGGCTGAAGTAAAAGAACGACTAAAAGAAACGCTTCAAAGAATAAGTGACTTTGCTCATACAAATGATTGTAGCAACTTTGGTGAGTGTTTCGATAGGGGGCTGAAGGCTCTTGATGAGCCACCTATTGCCAGCGATAAAGAATACAAAATATTCCCTGCTGGCTATGCTCCACCCGAATACCACCAACTACTGAACGCGTGTCAACGCGCTTGGGTGTTTGGAGGAATGGGATCATGGAACGACATGGGATTCAACGATGCTGCCACTCATAAAGAGTATGAAGATCTTTCGGATAAATTATTCAATCTCATAAATTTATCGTTGATTGTTGCATCAAACCCATTTCCGCGACCAACTGAAGAAAGCGATGTGCCCGGTAATGAGTAAAGTAGAAAATGGTGGCAGTTTTGGAAAAAAGGCTAACAAGGCGCAGCAGTCGGATTTGGGTAAGCTGTCACCATTTTTGCGTTCCGCAAAAATGGTGACAGCTTACCCAAACCGCAGTGCGCGGCGTTATGTGCAATGAGCGAACGTGCCATGTGCAATTGTAAGGAATTACCATCATATATTTCTGATCCTACCTACTGGGATAGGCATTTCCGATATCAAGGTGCTGATGATAATTCAGAGTGTTTTCAGGAAATCGAATCTGAAAATTGGCAGCCTAAAATGGATTTTGATAATCCTATTATCCAATGTATGGTGTGTGGGCAATATTGGTACTTTGAATACGCCCCCCGAAGAAGGCGCATTCCCATTATTTGGTATAAAGCGATCAGGCATCAAAGATTTACCTGATGAAACATTAATCGGAGAAGCAAAAGAAAAGCTGTCACTTCTAGCTCATGGTGGAATATCTACTGAAAAGTGCCGCATGAAGGGGTGTGAAAATTATAAACTCAAGGGGCGGGAGTTATGCGTAAAGCACATATCATTCCCGTAAAGCACTTAACAAGGCCCGGCGATCGGACCTCCAGCAACTGTCACGTTTTTTGGCGTTGCTAAAAAATGCGCCATTTACCTCCGGCCGTTGCAGGCGGCGTTATGCGTTAACTGAGAATCATGTATGAAAAAAATTATATTCATCCTGACAACCCTACTATGGAGCAGCTTCTCAATGTCACAAAACTTTACCGCCAATGGCTTGGTTAGCTTCATATATGAAAACGTAACCATTGATGCTCCCAAAAGCTGGGCAGAAGTTAAAGCTACATTCACAATCACACATGAAGCCGGCCTAACAAACTCTAAAAGCTCATATCGTGCAACCATGAATAATTCCGGTGAGGAATTTAAGTTTGAACCAACCAACATTTTTGGCCCGCACAACGCAGCGCGAGAACTACTCAAATTAGAGGCGCAGCGTGACCACCAGTACGAAACAGTAATAATCAAAATGAAACCAAATGGCACCGCAACATATGAATTCAAGTGAGCCGCATAACAACTGGTTCAAGCCGTTCGCTTCGCTCACTCGGGACCGGCTAAAGCCGGCCTATTAACCAAACGTTAAATGCCTATGAGCATCGAAGATCAAAGTTCAGTGGACGCAATCGGAGTAGATGAAAAAGGTGTCGTAGTGCTTACAATTTCAGATCATCTGGAATGGAATGATGAGCACCTATTTCTACTCCAAGGAAAAATCAATACCTATTTGGCTTTTCTTGAATCTGGTCAGATATATGAAACTTATCCAGACTCAAAGGGCAAAGAATTCAAAATTAATGTGGTGTGCAAGTATGAGCCAACATCTTCTGCACTAGAGTTCATTTCACAGTGCAGCAATGTTATTAATCAAGCAGGGTTCCAGTTTGGTCACAAAGTCTACATTTAACAAGGCCAAGCAGCGTTGCGCACTTTGTGCTCTGGACCTCGCTACGCTCGGCCGCTGTTGGCGGCGTTATACAAAACAATGAGGTACTCTCTGTGAAATATATTTACAGCCTCTTAATTTTGATCATTATGAGTTCAAAATCTTGGGCAGGTTACGATGAAGTAAGCTCGCAATGCCTAGTGATTGATAGTGATAAAGAAAGCTTTGAGTCTTGTGAAACTGCAATATGCGCAAATATGAGCGAATACCTAGTAAATGTAACATTGGGAAAATGGTGGTAGGATTTTTATGCGCGACGATAGCCAGACACAGGTAATTAATGTAAATGGTAGTAAAGGTGTCACCAGTTCACCTCCGACCGACAAGAGCAATCTGACTTGTTATGCAATTGCCGACATGAGCGTAACATAGTGTATTAAAGACTCTGTATTTTAAGAAAAAGTTTTGTATAACAAACGCCTCAAGATGGACTGTCAACGCGCGGCGTTTCCAGTCCCATTGAGCCGCAGAGGTTACGGTTGTTGGGTTTAGTGGTAGTGCGTTGCCAGCCCCTTAGGCGGGTGTTAGCCCGTAGGTTCGAATCGCGCAGCGTATTCGGACAATCGCGAATAACCGCGCCGAGATAACAATTCAGCTCCCTGTGTAAAACGGCCCACTCACCAGCTACAGGTAATTTCCCTGCCGCAGGGCAGTCAACAACTCCCCCACCAGCACCTCCACCGGTTTACCGGCATTCAGCAGATGAATTTCCGGCTGCTCCGGCGCCTCGTAAGATGAGTCGATACCGGTAAAATTCGTAATTTCCCCTGCCCGTGCCTTTTTATAGAGCCCCTTGGGATCGCGCTCTTCACAGATGGCGAGCGGCGCATCGACAAATACCTCGACAAATTCACCTTCGCCCAAGAGGCTGCGCACCAGCGCCCGCTCGGCACGAAATGGCGAGATAAAGGCGGTGAGCACGATAAGGCCCGCATCCACCATCAGTTTCGCCACCTCGCCGACCCGGCGGATATTCTCCTGCCGCGCAGCATCATCGAAACCGAGATCGCCGCAGAGGCCGTGGCGCACATTGTCCCCATCCAGCAGATAGGTGTGCTTGCCTTGTGCCGCCAGCGCCTGCTCCAGCGCCCCCGCCAGGGTGGATTTGCCCGCCCCAGAGAGCCCGGTAAACCAGATCACCAGCGGCTCTTGCCCTTTAAGCTCGGCCCGGCTCTGTTTGTCGACGGCATGCTTGTGCCACACGATATTGCTCATCCAACACTCCTTGATTGGCGCTCACGCCTCAAAACTTAAACGGTCCGGCACCACAGGGAGCCGCCTCGGACTATCCGCCGACAACCTGCTGGTGCCATGGTATTGCTCACCCAACACGCCTTGATTGGCGCTCACGCCTTAAAACGGAAACAGCAGGGGCACCATAACAATCACCCCGAGGCTATAGGCCAGCGAGACCGGCAGGGCCAGCTTGAGGTAGTCCGGCATCTTGTAGTTGCCCGCGGCATAGACCATCAGGTTGGTCTGGTAGCCGTAGGGCAGGATAAAGCTGGAGCTCGCCCCGAACAGCACCGCCAGAATAAACGGCATGGTCGAGACATCCATGCTGAGCGCCAGCTGGTAACCCATGGGGAAGGCCAGCGCGGCGGCGGCGTTGTTGCTCATCAGCTCGGTCAACACCAGCGTAAACACATAGATACCGATAAAGGCAATGATGGGGCTGGCACCGTTAAACTCCCCCATCAGCCAGTCGGCGATAAGCTTGGCCAGCCCGCTCTTTTCCAGCTGATCGGCGATGGCCAGCGCCCCGCCCACCACCAGCCAGATATCCAGCGGGAAGCGGCGGCGGATCTCGTCCAGGGTCAGAATGCGGGTGAGCAGCAGCGCCACCAGCATCAGCAGCAACCCCTTGAACAGCGGCACCAAATCAAACACAGAGAGCGCCAACACCCCGAGAAAGCCCAGCACCACGGCAGCGCTACGCTTGCCATCGAGACGGGTGGAGGCTTCCAGCCCGCTCACCACCACAAACTCCCGACCCAGCGATTTGTTGCGGGCAAACTGGGGGCCGGGGGCCAGCAGCAGGGTATCACCGGCGTGCAGCTCAATCTGGCCGAGGCCACCGGTAAGCTGGGTTTCGCCGCGGCGCACCGCCAGCACCACCGCATCGAAGTGGGTGCGAAATTCGGCATCCTTAATGGTCTGACCCACCAGCCGTGAGCTGTGGCTGACGATCACCTCCACCAGATGCTGGCCGTTGAGGCGGTGCTGGCCGTAGAGATCCAGCCCCTTCATCTCCTGCAATACGCCGACGCTCTCCACGTCGCCGCAAAACAGCAGAACGTCCCCTTCGTGCAGTTCGTGTTCCGGCTGCACCGGGCAGATCACCTGCTCGCCGCGAATGATCTCCGCCAGATAGAGACTTTTCAGGCTGCGCAGGCCGTTCTCCTTGACGCTGCGCCCCACCAGCGGTGAACCGGCGCCCACCTTGGCTTCGAGAAAGTAGCCGGATTCGCGGCTCATCTCGGTATCCTGCTCCGGCAGGTGACGGGCAAACAGCAGCACGGCCACCAGACCGGTCAGCAGGGTGCCCGCTCCCACCATAAAGAAGTCGAACATGCCGAGCGGCGGCGCCCCCATCTTGATGAGGAAGCTGTTGACGATAAGGTTGGTGGAGGTGCCGATCAGGGTCAGCACCCCGCCAAAGGTGGCCGCGAAGCACATGGGCAGCAGCAGCCGAGACGGCGCATGGTTGGGGTTGCGTTTGACCGCTCCCAGCATGGAGGCCACCACGGCTGTGTTGTTGACGAAGGCAGACAGGAAGGCGGTGGAGAACCACACCTTCACCAGCACCTTGTTGAATGAACCCGTGCCCACCAGATTGGCGAACCAGCTCATGATGCGGGTCTTCTCCACCGCCAGCGACACCAGCAGCAACAGCACCAGCGTCAGCAGGGCACTGTTGGTGTAGCCCGCCACCACGGCATTGATATCCGCCAGCCCGCTCAGGTAGGTGATGAGCACGGCGCCCGAGAAGAGCAGCGCCGGGCGGAGTTTGCCCTGGATCAGCAGGGCCACGAGAGCAGCCAGCAGACCCAGCACCAGGAATTGTTGCCAGGTCATGGGCTTACTCCTTGCTTGTGTCGTTACCGATGGCAAGGGCTTGCCAGTGCGGGAAGTGCTTGCGCACCAAGGCGTTGAGCTCGATCTCAAACTCGCTGTAGTGCCCTTTTACCGCTTTAGCCGCCAAGCCTTCCACTATCATGCCGGCGCCGACGGTGACGTTGGTCAGCCGGTCGATCAGGATAAAGCTGCCGGTATCGCGGATCTCCTGATACGGGTCGAACGCCACCGGGTCGGTGAGGCTCAGCTCGCACAGGCCGATCTCGTTGAGCTTGAGCTCGCTCGCAGACAACTCGTCGAGCTTGTTGATCTCGATGCGGTGGCGGATGGCCTCCACCTGACCGCGACTCTTTTTGGTGGCCAGCTTGACGTCGTAGACCCGACCCGGTTGCAGGGACTCCTCCCCCATCCAGACGATATGTGCCAGCACATTCTGGGTCACTTGTGGCTGCTTGGCGGCATCCACAAGCAGGTCGCCGCGGCTGATGTCGATCTCATCGGCGAAGGTGACGGTGATGGCCTGACCCGGCAGGGCGTACTCCAGATCCCCGTCGAAGGTGACGATGCGGGTCACCGTGCTCTCTTTGCCCGACGGCAGCACCGCCAGCTTGTCGCCCACCCGCAGGATGCCGGAGGCGAGCGTCCCCGCGAAGCCGCGAAAATCGAGGTTGGGGCGGTTCACATACTGCACCGGCAGGCGCACCGGATGACGCTCCAGCTCGCGCTCAACCTCGGCCGACTCCAGCAAAGCCAGCAGGGTTTCGCCTTCGTACCAAGCCAGCTTGTCGCTTGGGTTGACCACGTTGTCACCGTCCAGCGCCGAGACCGGCACGATATGGATGGTGTCGACGCTGAGCTTTTTGGCGAACTCGCGGTAATCGGCGCTGATGCGCTCAAACACCTCCTGACTGAACTCCACCAAATCCATCTTGTTGACCGCCACCACGAACTGCTTGATGCCGAGCAGGCTCGCGATAAAGCTGTGGCGGCGGGTCTGATCCAGCACGCCTTTGCGGGCGTCGATCAATATGATGGCCAGATCGCAGGTGGAGGCGCCGGTGGCCATGTTGCGGGTGTACTGCTCGTGGCCCGGGGTATCCGAGATGATAAATTTGCGCTTGGCGGTGGAGAAGTAGCGGTAGGCCACGTCGATGGTGATGCCCTGCTCGCGTTCCGCCTGCAGGCCATCCACCAGTAGCGCCAGGTCCAGCTTCTCGCCGGTGGTGCCGAGCTTCTGGCTGTCGGACTCCAGCGCTTTGAGCTGATCTTCATAAATCTGCTGGGAGTCGTGCAGCAGGCGACCGATAAGGGTGCTCTTGCCGTCATCCACGCTGCCGCAGGTGAGAAAACGCAGCAGACTCTTGTGCTGCTGGGCGTGCAGATAGGCTTCAATGCCCTGTTCGGTGATGGCGGTCTGAATATGGCTGTTCATGCTGACGACTCCTTAGAAATATCCCTGACGCTTCTTCTGCTCCATGGAGCCGGCCTGATCGTGGTCAATCAGCCGCCCTTGCCGCTCGCTCGAGGTGGTGAGCAGCATCTCTTCAATAATTTCCGGCAAGGTGGTGGCGTCGGATTCGATGGCCCCAGTCAACGGGTAGCACCCGAGGGTGCGGAAGCGCACCAGCTCCTGCTTCACTTCGTCTTCCGGGCCGATGGGCATACGATCGTCATCCACCATGATCTTGATGCCACCCCGCTCCACCACCGGACGGTAAGCGGCGAAGTAGAGCGGCACTATGTCGATGTTCTCGAGATAGATGTATTGCCAGATGTCCAGCTCGGTCCAGTTGGAGAGCGGGAACACCCGGATACTCTCCCCCTTGTTGACCTGGCTGTTGTAGACCCGCCACAGCTCCGGGCGCTGGTTCTTCGGATCCCAGCGGTGGGACTTGTCACGGAAGGAGTAGACCCGCTCCTTGGCACGGGACTTCTCCTCGTCGCGGCGGGCACCGCCGAAGGCGGCATCGAAGCCATATTTGTTGAGCGCCTGCTTGAGCGCCTCGGTCTTCATGATGTCGGTGTGCTTGCCACTGCCGTGGACGAAGGGGTTGATGCCCATGGCGAGCCCTTCCGGGTTCTTGTGGACGATCAGATCCAGCCCGTACTTTTTGGCGGTCTCGTCGCGGAACTTGATCATCTCCTTGAACTTCCAGTCGGTGTCGACGTGGAGCAAGGGGAACGGGATCTTGCCCGGATAGAAGGCCTTGCGGGCCAGATGCAGCATGACGGAGGAGTCCTTGCCGATGGAGTACATCATCACCGGGTTTTCAAATTCGGCAGCCACCTCGCGGATGATATGGATGCTCTCGGCTTCCAGCTGCTGCAAGTGCGTCAATCTTTCACGGTCCATGTTGGTCCTCGGGTCATTGCTTATGCGCCTGCTCGGGGCGCTGGGTGGTTCAGTGCGCGGCCGCGCTGGCAGCCGCATCAAATATCTCTTTCTCGGTCAGGCCAGCTGCACCAACTTGAGGTCGCAGCCATCGAGATCCGGGTTAGCGCGCTGCTGCTCGCCGCCCTGCTCTCCAAACCAGGCCAGCCGATCGCGCAGGGCGACCACTTCGCCGATGACGATAAGCGACGGGCTCACCGCCTGTTTGGCCAGCTCGGCCAGATCAGCCAAGGTGCCGGTCAGCACCCGCTGGCGGGATGTGGTGCCGCGCTCGATGATGGCGATGGGGGTGGCTTGGCTTCGGCCGTGATCCACCAGCTGCTGCTGGATATGCTCTGAGCGCATCAGCCCCATGTAGATGACCAGGGTCTGACTGGTGGCGGCGAGCTGCTGCCAGTCGGGCTCCTTGCCCTCTTTTTGGCAGTGGCCGGTAATAAAGACGGCGCTCTGGGCGTAATCACGGTGAGTGAGCGGAATGCCGGCATAGGCGGTGGCACCGGCAGCGGCCGTGATGCCGGGCACCACAGAGAAGGGGATACCTTCGTCGGCCAGCACTTCCAACTCCTCGCCACCCCGGCCAAACATAAAGGGATCGCCCCCTTTCAGCCGCACCACCCGGTTGCCCGCCTTGGCGTAGTCCACCAGCAGGCGATTGGTCTCCTCCTGCGGCACGCTGTGGGCGCCCGCCTTCTTGCCGACCGACACCAAAGTGGCATCACGGCGCACCAGATCGAGGATCTCAGGCGAGACCAGCTGGTCGTAGAGCACTACTTCAGCCTGTTGAATCTGTTGCAGCGCCTTGAGGGTCAAGAGGCCCGGATCACCGGGGCCCGCGCCGACCAGCACCACTTCTCCTACTTCGCTTTTCGCCTGGTCGAGGCCATCGCTCAGCCACTGCTCGGCCCCTTGCCAATCCTCTTTTTCAATCAGGCTGGCGAGGGTGTTGGAGGCAAAGGCGCGCTCCCAGAAGCGGCGACGATCGGAAATCGAGGAGAGCACCCGCTTGGCCTTGTCACGAACCCGGCCGGAGAGCTCGGTCAGCCCGCCGAGATGGCGCGGCAGCAGGCTCTCCAGCCGCTCGCGCAGCAGGCGCACCAGCACCGGCGCCTTGCCGCCGCTGGAAACCGCCACCATCAGCGGCGAGCGATCGATGATCGAGGGGAAGATAAAGCTGGAGCGTTTGGGGTCATCCACCACATTGACGAACAGGCCCAGCTGGTTGGCACTTTGATAAACCAGTGCGTTGACTTCGAGGTTGTCGGTAGCTGCCACCACCAAGATCTGGCCTGCCAGATGGGCCGGGGTGAAGCGCTCCGCCAGATGGGTGAAACGACCGGTGAATTCCGCAAATTCCGGTTCAATCTGCGGGGAAACAATGGTCAGTCGGGCACCGGCCGCCAGCAACAGGCGCGCCTTGCGCAGGGCAACCTCGCCCCCGCCCACCAGCAGTACCGGGCGGCCTTCCAACTTGGCAAACATAGGTAAATAATCCATTTCGGCCCATCCCTCGGAACACGACTAATATGGGGCGACTATAGGCAGGGCAGCTTATCCCTCAAAATAATAAAAAATGCTTTTTAATGCGTTTTGGTAATTAGAAAACCCAATTCATGACAAAGGCGTACAAAGTCACTTGTGGTACCTGACGCCAGACCATAGGCTAGGGACTGTGTTTCATAAGGAGCTAAACGATGAATGAATCATTGATTGTGCTAGGGATTTTTGTGTTCCTGGTGCTCGCCACTCTGAGCGCGGGTATCAAGATCGTGCCCCAGGGCTACAACTGGACGGTGGAGCGCTTCGGCCGCTACACCCGCACTCTGACCCCGGGCCTCAACCTGTTGATCCCCTACGTGGATCGGGTCGGCCACAAGATCATCATGATGGAGCAGGTGCTGGACATCCCGGCACAAGAGGTGATCTCCCGCGACAACGCCAACGTCACCATCGACGCCATCAGCTTCGTGCAGGTGGTGGATGCCCGCAAAGCGGGTTATGAGGTCAACGATCTCACCAGCGCCATCCGCAATCTCACCATGACCAATATGCGGACCGTGCTCGGCGCCATGGAGCTGGACGAGATGCTCTCCCAGCGCGACACCATCAACGAGAAGCTGCTGCGCACCATGGATGCCGCCACCGCCCCCTGGGGCATCAAGGTGACCCGCATCGAGATTAAAGATGTGCGCCCGCCGCTGGCACTGGTCGAGGCGATGAACGCCCAGATGAAGGCTGAGCGTCAGAAACGGGCCGAGGTGCTGGAGGCCGAAGGGGTGCGCCAGTCCAAGATCCTGAAAGCGGAAGGGGAGAAACAGTCCCAGATCCTCAAGGCCGAGGGTGAGCGTCAGGCCGCCTTCCTCGCCGCCGAAGCGCGGGAGCGGGCTGCCGAGGCAGAAGCCAAGGCGACTCATATGGTCTCCCAGGCAATTGCGGAAGGAGACCTGCAGGCCATCAACTACTTCGTGGCTCAGAAATATACCGAGGCACTGGCCCGCATCGGTGAAGGCCCCAACAGCAAGATCATCATGATGCCGCTGGAAGCAGGCAGCCTGATTGGCTCGGTGGCTGGCATGGCCGAGCTGTTCAACAAAGATGGCAAGGGCAGCAAGTCATGACAGCCCTGTTCGAGGGGCTGACCCACTGGCACTGGCTAGGGCTCGGCTTCATTCTGCTGGCCATCGAGGTACTGGGGTCGGTGGGCTTCCTGCTCTGGACCGGCATCGCCGCTCTGGAAGTGGGCCTACTGCTGCTGATCTGGCCCTTTGGCTGGCAGGCGCAGTTACTGCTGTTTGCGGTGCAATCCCTGCTCACCACCTGGGCCTGGTGGCGCTGGCAGCACCAGCGTGACAACTCGGGTCAGGATGCCGCCAGCACCATCAACGAGCGGATGCAGAGCTATATGGGCCGCGAGCTGACCCTGCTGGATGATGTCACCCAGGGCACCAGCCGGGTGCATCTGGACGACACGGTCTGGACGGTGCGCTGCGACGAGTCGCTGCCTGCAGGCAGCAAGGTCAGGGTGGTCGGGGCCGACTCCCACATCCTGCTGGTTGAACTCCGCAACTGACGCAACTCTGCCATCGAGTCATAAAAAAGCCCGCGATCGCTCGCGGGCTTTTGTCTCTCTGGCTGCCACTCAGGTACGCAGCCGATCGAGCTGACTGGCCAGCGCCGTGGCCGCTTGCTCCAGCGCTTCGCTCAGCTGATGGCTGGAGCTGGCCTCCTGCCCGATCACGTTGGCGGTATCGCCGATCCGCATCAAATTCTTGTTGATATCGTCACTGACGGCGCTCTGCTGCTCGGCGGCGGTGGCCACCTGACTGATGTGGTCGTGGATCTGCTGGATCTGGGCCACCACCCGATTGAGCGCCTCGAACGCCTGCTCGGTGCCCTGCACCGTGGTGGTGGAGCGCTCGATGCCGGTATTCATCAGACGCTGACTGCTGCTCACCTCGGTCTGCAGGCTACCAATCAGCTGGCCGATCTCGTCGGTTGATTCACGGGTCTTGGTCGCCAGCGCCCGCACCTCGTCTGCCACCACCGCAAAGCCACGCCCCATGTCCCCTGCCCGCGCCGCTTCGATGGCGGCGTTGAGGGCCAGCAGGTTGGTCTGCTCGGCAATGGCGCGGATCACATCGAGGATCCGGCTGATATTGGTGCTGCGCTGGGCCACCAGCGCCACCGCTTTATCCGCCTCATGCATATCGCCGACCAGAGTATGGATCTCGTTGCGGGCATTGCTGAGGGTCTGCTGGGCGGTATTGATGTGGTGGGTCGCCGCTTCCGACTCCTGCGCCGCCTGCTCGGCATAACCCGCCACGCTGACTGCCGTGGTGCTCATCTGATGCATGGCGCTCACTACGCTCTCCAGCTCCAGATTCTGCTCATCCAGACTACTGCGCATGGTGTCGGCGGTATGTTTCATCTCCCGCGCCTGCTGGTAGACCTGCTGACCGATCCCCTTGCTCATTTGCACCATGCCCCGCAGCTTGCCGAGGAAGGCATTGAGCTGGGACCCCAGATCGATCAGCTCCTGATGGGTGTCGATCTCCATCTGCTGGGTCAGGTCCCCCTCGTTGCTGGAGAGATGGCCCACATGGCGGCTGATAAGAGAAAGTGGCGCTGTGATGGTCTGGATAAACCAGACCAGCAGTCCCAACACCAACAGGGTGATACCGCCCATGGCGATGATCTGCTGCCGCTGGGCATCCACCAGCAGGGCGCCGAGCTCGCTGCTGATGGTGTGCGCCTTGCTTAGGGCCAGCGCCTTGGGCACCTTGATCATCAACCACCACTGGGTATTGGCTGCCTCAACCCGGATGGGCTGATGAAGAATGAAGTCACTGTCGCTGCTGACCGGCTGACCGTCAGGCAGGGTCAGGCCCACCTCCTTGAGTGGACGGCCCAGCTTGTCGGCATAGCGGTTGCTGCCCACAATCAGCCCCATCTTGCTGACCAGGGTCACATCCGCCTTGTTGTCATAGAGGCTCTTGCCAAGGTTTTCAGCCAGTTGCTGGAAGATGGGCAGGTTCATATCCACCCCGGCCAGCCCGACAAACTTGCCGTCACGCAGCACGGGCACCGTCAGACTGGTCATCAGCATCTTGTTGCCCGGGCTGATTTCGTAGAGGTAGGGCTCCATCAGGCAGGGCTGGCGGGTATCGCGACCACAGAGATACCACTCGCTGTTGCGAATGCCGAACTCGTTGAGGGAGGTATCAAACTTGGCCTCGCTGGCGGCGGCGTCCACCGCTTGCTGAGCGACGGCCCCTCCCTGATCCTTGGTGAAATAGACCTCCAGACTCCCCTTGCCTGCCACCGAGTGGCTGGCCCCGCCCAGCCAGTTGCCATCCTCGCCATCATAGCCATCCGGTTCAAACTGGGCATAAATGGAGCTGATCCCGCTCGCCTGCTGCAGGCTGCTGCCGAGCAGAGATTCCACTTGGGGCCGCGACAACCGCAGTTCCGGTTTGGCCATCCCGGCTTCAATCTGGGCGGTCACGGTCAGGGGGATCTGATAGGAGTTCTGCATCAGCGAGGCAATCTGGATGGCATAGCGCTCTGCCTGATACTGCAGGCTGCGGGAGACCTCCTCTTCCAGTGCATCGCTGGTCTGGGTCATCACCATGTTGCGAAGGGAACTGAACGAGGCCGATTGCAACAGGGTCATGGCCAGCCCGGTCAGCAGAAACAGCCCCATGGTAAGGCACAACAACTTGAACTTGAGGGAACGTTGCTTCATGCGACAACTCCTTATGGCAGAATAACAACGAATTACTTGAGTATATTCGCCCACTTGCGCTTCACCCGATTTGTTGATGGGTTTGTGGCAGGCTTCTGGTTATAATTTTTGCCTTCCCGAGCGTTGATGGAACAGTCGCAATGAGCAATGCACTGAGCAGTGTCCCGCCGGTAGTCGCGATGGACTACCCCTTTCCGGCCAAACCTCTTCCCCTGAGTGCCGAGCAGAGAATGACCTTGACCACAGAAATCAAGGCGCTGCTCAAGGAGCGCAAGGCGGTACTGGTTGCCCACTACTACACGGATCCCGAGATCCAGGCGCTGGCCGAAGCCACCGGTGGTTTCGTCGGTGACTCGCTGGAGATGGCCCGCTTTGGCCGCGATCACGAGGCGCAAACCCTGATCGTCGCCGGGGTACGTTTCATGGGGGAAACCTCCAAGATCCTGAGCCCCCACAAGCGGGTGCTAATGCCGACTCTGGAGGCCGAATGCTCCCTCGATCTGGGCTGTCCCATCGAGCAGTTTTCAGCGTTTTGCGATGCCAACCCGGATCATACCGTGGTGGTCTACGCCAATACCTCGGCCGCCGTCAAAGCACGGGCTGACTGGGTGGTGACCTCCAGCATCGCGCTGGAGATCGTCGAGCACCTCGACAGTCTGGGTCACAAGATCATCTGGGGCCCGGATCGCCATCTGGGTGCCTATATCGAGAAGAAGACCGGGGCGCAGATGCTGCGCTGGCAGGGCCACTGCATCGTCCACGACGAGTTCAAGGCCCGTGCCCTGCGCGAGCTGAAAGAGCAGAATCCGGACGCCGCCGTGCTGGTTCATCCGGAATCCCCCGCCTCGGTGATCGAGCTGGCCGATGCGGTGGGATCCACCAGTCAGCTGATCAAGGCGGCCAAGGAGCTGCCCCAGCAGAAGCTGATCGTGGCGACCGATCGGGGCATCTTCTACAAGATGCAGCAGGCCTGTCCGGAGAAAGAGATGGTGGAAGCACCGACCGGTGGCGATGGCGCTACCTGCCGCAGCTGCGCCCATTGCCCCTGGATGGCGATGAACGGTCTGGTGGCGATCAAGGAAGCCCTCACCGACGGTGCCGAGCGCCACGAGATCCATGTCGACGAAGATCTGCGGGTCAAAGCCTTGATCCCCCTCGACCGGATGCTCAATTTCGCCGCCGAACTCAAGCTCAAGACTCAGGGCAACGCCTGATTGCCGCCATCACGAGATGCAAAGAGGGCTCCCGCGGGAGCCCTCTTTATTTATCTGAACCTCATCCAACTCAGATGATTACGGTGGAGAGGCTGTGCTCTTCATCCGGCGCAACGGTCACACCCGCCTCGCCAGCGATGGCTGCTTCGACGCAGAGCATGGTGCGATAGCCATCGTCGCTCATGTCGGCCATGGCGGTAGCCCCTTCCAGCCAGGGGGTCCAGACCACTACGCTGTCGTGGTTGCCGCTCACTACCCGGGTCTCGCGCTCACCATCCTGCACCTTCACCAGCGCCTCTGGCTGCCAGTACACCCGATCCTGCGGCCCGTTCAGGGTCAATGCACCCTGCTGCTTGGCATCCTGTCCGGTCAGCTTGTCGGCATAGGGCTCACCCAGGCCGGTGACGCTTACCGCCTCCGGTGCGCTGATCTGCAAATAGGTGTGCAGCGCACCGCTATAGGTCAACGGCTGAGCACCTGTGTTGCGAGTGGTCAGCACCAGCGAAAGCTCTTTGCCAACCAGCACGTCCAGTTCCAGCTCGAAGGTGTGATCCCACAGGGCGCGGGTCGCATCGCTGTCGCGCAGGGAGAGATGAACGAGCGTGCCGTCAGCGTGATCGGAGACCCCGTCCAGCACCCAGAGGGTGGTACGGGCAAAACCGTGGGAGGGCTTGCCGCTACCGACGCGGGCGGGCGCCGGGCCAAACCAGGGCCAGCAGATCGGGATACCACCGCGAACAGGCTTGCTGCCATCCAGCACCGCCTTGTCACTCAGCCAGATGGAGGCCGGCTCGCCATGACGCTGATAGCTCAGCACATGGGCGCCAAACAGGCTGATTTCTGCCTTGGCATAGTCGTTGTTGATGGTGAGAACCGGCAGACCGGCCGCATTGTTGGCAAGCTTGCAATTGGCTGTCAGGGGACGAATGGATTGCATGTGGACTCCTGTCATCAGGGGAAACCGAAAAACAAAAAGGCGGCCAATGGCCGCCTTTTTCAAGCTACGCGATTGCGCATCCCAAATTACTTGGAGATGTGAGCGATCAGGTCCAGAACTTTGCTGGAGTAGCCCATTTCGTTGTCGTACCAGGATACAACTTTAACGAATTTGTCGTTCAGCTGGATACCAGCCTTGGCGTCGAATACGGAGGTCTGACGCTCACCCAGGAAGTCGGTAGATACAACTTCGTCTTCGGTGTAGCCCAGAACGCCTTTCATAGCGCCTTCGGAAGCAGCTTTCATCGCTTCGCAGATTTCTGCGTAGGTGGCAGCTTTCTTCAGGTTAACGGTCAGGTCAACAACAGACACGTCCGGAGTCGGAACACGGAAAGCCATACCGGTCAGCAGGCCTTTCAGTTCCGGGATAACTACGCCAACAGCTTTGGCAGCACCGGTAGAGGACGGGATGATGTTCTGAGCCGCACCGCGGCCACCGCGCCAGTCTTTGGCAGACGGACCATCAACGGTCTTCTGGGTAGCAGTGGTAGCGTGAACGGTGGTCATCAGGCCAGACTCGATACCGAAGGTATCGTTCAGAACCTTGGCGATCGGTGCCAGGCAGTTGGTGGTGCAGGAAGCGTTGGAAACGATGTCCTGGCCAGCGTAGGTAGAGTCGTTAACACCCATTACGAACATCGGGGTAGCGTCTTTGGACGGGCCAGTCAGAACAACTTTCTTGGCACCAGCAGCGATGTGCTTACGAGCAGTCTCGTCGGTCAGGAACAGACCGGTAGCTTCAGCAACAACGTCAACACCGATTTCGCCCCACTTCAGGTTGGCCGGGTCACGCTCAGCGGTAACACGTACGGTTTTGCCGTTTACAACCAGGTTGCCGTCTTTAACTTCAACGGTACCGTTGAAACGACCGTGAGTTGAATCGTACTTCAGCATGTAAGCCATGTAGTCAACATCGATCAGGTCGTTGATACCAACAACTTCGATGTCTGCACGCTCGCAAGCCAGACGGAATACGAAACGACCGATACGGCCAAAACCGTTAATACCTACTTTGATAGTCATATTTAGTTACCTAACTGTTCAGTAGTCAAAGAAAATTCCGCTTGTAAATTTACTAGAACTCTCCGGTGAGTCAACCAACATTCTGTCTGAAATTGCGCTATATCATGAAAAACTGTGAAATTAATTTTCTGTTTATGTAACTGATTACCACGTTTTGACGAAAAAAGTGCCAGATCGTGGCATCGCGCAGATATCAACAATAGTGCCTACTCGGTCACACAACCATTCACAGAGATATGTAAAAATGTGCGCGGTTTAGCATGGCCAAAGAGCCACTGTTCAAGTACCACCCCATAAAAATCAAACAAAATAGTATAGATAGAATCC
The DNA here is from genome assembly GCF_040908495.1 of Aeromonas sp. R1-1. Classification (NCBI taxonomy): domain Bacteria; kingdom Pseudomonadati; phylum Pseudomonadota; class Gammaproteobacteria; order Aeromonadales; family Aeromonadaceae; genus Aeromonas; species Aeromonas sp. R1-1. The sequence goes on from NZ_JBFODV010000154.1 coordinate 20,530, forward strand.
ACAGCGGGAATTCTCAAACTATGACCACCCTGATTGAACAGCTGGCTGCCGCAAAAGGTATCGCCAGCGAGTATGTCGATGCCTGGGGCCACCCGGCCCAGGTATCAGAAGAGAGCAAGGCCGCCATGCTGGGCGCCATGGGCTACCGCGTCGATGACGA
>NZ_JBFODV010000155.1:0-1063 GCF_040908495.1 Aeromonas sp. R1-1
GGGGGAAGGGCTGTTCATCGGGGGCCAGCTGCAAGGCAGTCGCCTCCAGCAATAGCCCCGCTTCGCCCTCGTAATCGGGGGTGTCGATCACTCCCAAGAGCGCCGCCACCGCATCGAACAGCCGACCGACGGAGCTGGTATGGGGGGCGTTGCGACCCAGCTGCCAGAGCTGGTGCAGATTGCTGATCCGCTCAGCTGGCAGTTGCTTGATCAACGGAATATCGAGGGCGCTGATCTCCTTAGGGCTGTGCGATTCAAACAGCAGCCCCAGCAGCTGACGTACCGGCTCGCGGATGGCCGCTTCGCCGCCGATCAGCTTGAAGGGGGCAAGGTGGGCAACCCGCGTAAAGCTCTGAACGTCTGCGATCAGCAGCTCGCCGCCCCAGAGGGTGCAGTCATCGCCAAGGCCGGTGCCATCGAAGGCAACACCCAGCACCGGGCCTGTGATGTTGTGCTCGGCCATCACCCCCAGCAGGTGGGCGTGATGGTGCTGCACCTCAAGGTGGGTTGCCCCCTGATCGCGGCAGTAATTGTTGGCCCACTGATGGCTGAGGTAGCCGGTGTGGCGATCCGAGACCAGAACTTCGGGGTTGAGATCGTAGAGATCGCGAAAGGTCGCCAGGGTCTGCTCGAAGTGCTCCTGCATCGGCAGGCTGTGCAGATCGCCGATATAGGGGCTGTAGATGCGCTGGCGGCCGAAGGCGAGCGCCAGCTGGTTTTTCTGCTGCGCCCCGACAGCCAAGAGCGGCGCCTTGACCGCCTCTTGCAAGCTGGGAGTGCAGGGGGCATAACCCCGGGCGAGGCGCAACGTCTGGCGCCGCCCGCCCGCCCACTGCACCAGACTGTCGTCGCACGGGTGCAGGATGGGGCGGTTGTGATCCAGGATGCCGTCAATCTCGTCCCCGAGTTCCCTGACCAGCTCCTCGCACTCGATAAGGATCGGGCTGCCGCGACCATTGGCGCTGGTGGCCACCAGCGGCATGGCGCAGGCATCCAGCAGTAGCTGGTGCAGCGGGGTATAGGGGAGCATGATGCCAAGGTAGGGGATGCCGGGGGCGATCCC
>NZ_JBFODV010000156.1:0-2582 GCF_040908495.1 Aeromonas sp. R1-1
GCCATCCCCTGCAGCATCTTCTGCACGGCGATCATGCTGTCCACTTCGGAGAGGCCATCCACCACCAAGGTCTGGCTGGTTGCCGGACCAGAAATGCGGGCACCGTAGTTTTTCACCAGCCAGGCCGCCAGGGTATCGGCAAACCCTTGCGCCACTTCGGCCTGAGTGCCGGTGTTATTGCCACGGGTCAGCTCGGCCACTTCACCGGCCGCTTTGGGGCCGTAGAGTCCCCAATCGATGCTCCACTTGTCACCTTCCGGTGTCAGCTTGCCCAGCACCACCATCTCGGCGCCATAGCGCTGACTTGCCTGCAAAATCGGGTCGGCAAAGCGTCCCCAGACGTCGGTGGCACTGACCGCCATGTTGTCATCGAGATCCATCAGCGGAATGCTGATGGGTAGCCCCAGCGTCTGGGCCTGCTCGCGCAAGGCTTGCGCCCAACCATCGCTGGATTGATCCGCCAGCAGGTGACGCTCCCCCTGATCCACCACCAGCCAGATGGCCATTTGGGGACGAGCCGGGCCAAGCAGGGCAAACTGGCTCTCGGAGACCAGGCTGTTGACCTTGTCACTCTTGAACTCGGCTTTCAGATACTTGACGGAGTCCTGATCCTGATAGCCATAGCTTTTGACATAGTCGCCCGGCGCCGCCAGCGCCTTGACCACCACCGGCTGGGTGAGGATGTCGCGCTTGCCGGTGACCTTGATCAGCACCTGACCCAGTGCCTGCCCCTGAGCAGCCACCATGTCACCACTGGTCGGGGCCTTGCCCTGATAGAGGTCGGTCACCTGAGCGGCCGAGGCCATGAATGACAAGCCGCAGCAGAGGGCGGTCACAACACGTTTGAACATGAACAGAGTCTCGAAATGGGAGAGTGTGCTTATGGTAGCGGCAAGGCGCGTCCTGCGGCAAGGCTGGCACAAGCGGCCACAAACAGCAGAGCCGGCGATGCGCCGGCTCCGATCACCCCTTCCACATGGGAAGCAGGTCAAGGCATAACTTATTTGGTACCGAAGATCTTGTCGCCTGCATCGCCCAGACCCGGCACGATGTAGCCTTTCTCGTTCAGCCCCTGGTCGACAGAAGCGCAGTAGAGCTCTACGTCGGGGTGAGCCGCTTCCAGCGCCTTGATCCCTTCCGGCGCGGCAACCAGTACCAGCACCTTGATGGATTGGCAGCCTTTCTTCTTCAGCAGATCGATAGTGGCGATCATGGAGCCGCCGGTGGCCAGCATCGGATCGATGACCAGCGCCAGACGCTCTTCGATGTTGCTGACGATCTTTTCGAAATAGGGAACCGGTTGCAGGGTCTCTTCATCACGGTAGATACCGACCACGCTGACGCGGGCGCTCGGCATGTGCTCCAGCACGCCATCCATCATGCCAAGGCCGGCACGCAGGATGGGTACGACGGTTACCTTCTTGCCTTTGATCTGGTCAACTTCTACTGGCCCATTCCAGCCATCGATGATAACCTTCTCGGTTTCGAAGTCAGAGGTCGCTTCATAGGTCAACAAACTGCCCACTTCTTTGGCCAGTTCACGGAAACGCTTGGTGCTGATATCGCCTTCACGCATCAGACCGATCTTGTGTTTGACCAGGGGGTGTTTGACTTCAACGACTTTCATTATTATCTCCTCTAACCTGCCGCAAAAAAATCGCGGAATCATACAACAAAAGCCACCGCTTGTAGAGCATTTCCGCGCAAAAACGCGCAAACGATTTCCTTTCTGGTTTTTCACCGCCACTGTTAGAATACGCCCCGAATTTTACCCTCCACTTCTTTACATGACGGGGAATACTCGTGACTGACAAAACCTCACTGAGCTACAAGGATGCTGGCGTAGATATCGATGCCGGCAATGCACTGGTTGAACGTATCAAGGGCGTGTCAAAGCGCACTCGTCGTCCTGAAGTCCTTGGTGGTCTTGGCGGCTTTGGGGCCTTGTGTCAAATCCCTGCGGGCTACAAGGAGCCGGTACTGGTCTCCGGTACCGATGGTGTGGGCACCAAGCTGCGGCTGGCCATCGACCTGAAGAAGCACGACACCGTGGGCATCGATCTGGTGGCCATGTGCGTCAATGACCTGATCGTACAGGGCGCCGAGCCGCTGTTCTTCCTCGACTACTATGCGACCGGCAAGCTGGACGTGGACACCGCGGCCGCGGTGGTCACCGGGATCGGTGCCGGTTGCGAGCAGTCAGGCTGTGCCCTGGTGGGCGGAGAGACTGCCGAGATGCCGGGTATGTATGAAGGGGAAGACTACGACATCGCCGGTTTCTGCGTCGGTGTGGTGGAGAAGAGCGATATCATCGACGGCAGCAAGGTCGGTGAAGGGGATGCCCTGATCGCCCTGGCTGCCAGCGGCCCTCACTCCAACGGCTTCTCCCTGATCCGTAAAATTCTGGAAGTCTCCAAAGCCGACGTGCATCAGCCGCTGGGTGACACCACTCTGGCCAACGCCCTGCTGGAGCCGACCCGCATCTATGTGAAACCGGTGCTCAAGCTCATCAAGGAGTGCGAGATCCACGCCCTCTCCCACATCACCGGCGGTGGCTTCTGGGAGAACATCCCCCGTGTCCT
>NZ_JBFODV010000157.1:0-2341 GCF_040908495.1 Aeromonas sp. R1-1
ATCCTTGTGGCGCAACTGGGTGCGAATGACCCGGCGGGTCTGGTCATGCTCTCCCCGCTGCCATGCCTCCAGAGTGGCGGAGATCTCCTCGCGCAGCTGTTTCCTTGAGGCATCCGGCAGCAGCTGTTTGAGGGGCAGGGCAAACAGCTCGGGGGCCTCGTAGCCGCTCAGGGGGGCGATGGCCGGGCTGACATAGCGAAAGCGCAAGCTGGCGGCATCCATGGTCCAGATCACATCGGCACTGTTCTCCGCCACGAAGCGATAGTGCTGTTCGCTCTGGGCCAGTTCACGGGTCAGCCGCTGGCGATCCCGCGCCTCCTCGCGCAGGCGCAGATAGAGGTGCAAGAAGATGCCGAGCAGGGTCATCAGGGTAAAGGTGATGAGCATGGCCACCGCCACGCTCTTGTCGAGCAGCAGCCGTTGCTGGCGCAGCCGCTCCTGCGCCGGGTCGTAGATAAAGCGGTCGAGGTTGGGCAATACCGTGAGCATGCCCGCCTCCAGATAGGTTTTGGCGATCTGCAGCCAGCGCTCCTGCTGCATGTAGCCAGGTTCGATCAGATCCGGCTGCATCAGAGCTCTGGTTTCGCGAGCCTCGAACTCCAGCTGTTCACGGCCAGCCCCGGTCGGGTACTGCTCCATGATGAGGTTGATCATCTCGTCGGGGTGGTCCATCGCATAGCGCCACCCCTTGAGGCTGGCCTGCTGGAAGGCGTAGACCCGATCCTGTCGGGTGATCAGCTCCCGCTCGGAGGTAAACAGGTTGTCGCCGTAGAAGTCAAAGTCGATGGTGCGCGGACTGAAGACCCGATAGGGGATGCCTCTTTGCTGCAGATAGAAGGGCTCGGTAGTGCTGTAGGCGCTGATGGCATCCACCTTGCCCGCCAGCAGTGCCTGTATCCCCTGTTTGTAGGGAAGGGTGACCCAGTCGCGGCTGCGGGTCTGGTGAGAAAGGTAGGTCAGCAGCTCGTTGGAGCCCGGCTCCAGCATCAGTCGCTTGTTGGCCAGATCGGCCGGGTTGCGAATATCTGGCCTATCCAGCGTGAGCAGGATCAGCGGCGAGTGCTGCAGCAGGGCGGCGAGCACCACCACCGGACGACCGGCAGCCCGATCCAGCAGCAGATCACTGCCGCTGATGCCAAAATGGGCCTTTCCCGAGATTACCTCGCTGACCACATCGGTGCGGGAGTCCGCTTCGCGCAGGGTGACATGCAGACCGGCCTCCCGATAAAACCCTTTGGCGATGGCCGCGTAGTAACCGGCAAACTGGAACTGGTGTTGCCACGGCAACTGGACGATGACCTGCTCGCCGGCTCGCACGGGGGGAGAGGTCAGGGTCGCGATGACCATACCGACCAGCATTGGCAGAAACCAGCTGAGGGGCTGGCGGGAGGCTGCGTTCTCCGTCATACAACGTTTCTCTCGGGAGCGGTGTCTAGGCTAGATTCAAGCAATTTTGTGTAACCTGCAAGGGGAGAAAAGGCGTTTGCAATGGGGTATAGGGGGGTTGGAAAGTCATTTTTGTGTCGTTCATCACACGGGATGGATACATGCCGCTTTTTTGCAAGTTATGTGACCAATAAGAGAGTCATATGGCCTATCGAAGTGGTCGCATTCTAGCCACTTTTTCCCGTTTTTATCGTTATCATTGTGGCTAAACTGCATTTTTTCCGTGGTTGCACGTCAAGCTGTGTCGTTATATCAATAGATACTTTTAGGGGGCGGTCAGGTGTGACGCAAATGTGTTGCGGCTGCTGCACACCGGTTAATGTGCGACAGCTCAGTGATGGTACCCCGTCAGTGTTATCATGCTGCCCCCAGTTCCGGATAAGGTCTTTTTATGTCCCGCTTGCGTCTGCTTGTCTCCGATTCTCACGACCCCCTCTTCAACCTCGCCGTCGAGGAGTGCATCTTCCGCCAGATGGATCCCCGTCAACGGGTGCTGTTCCTTTGGCGCAACGCCAATACCGTGGTGATTGGCCGTGCCCAGAACCCGTGGAAGGAGTGCAACACCCGCCGGATGGAAGAGGACGGGGTGACGCTGGCTCGTCGCAGCAGCGGTGGTGGCGCCGTGTTTCACGACCTTGGCAACAGCTGCTTCACCTTCATGGCGGGCAAGCCGGAGTATGACAAGAGCGTCTCCACCGCCATCGTGCTGGACGGGCTCAAGCGATTGGGGATCGAGGCGTTTGCCTCCGGTCGCAACGATCTGCTGGTGGCGACCCTGGACGGGGAGCGCAAGGTATCGGGGTCGGCCTATCGGGAGACTCTGGATCGCGGGTTCCACCACGGCACTCTGCTGCTGGACGCCGATCTCGGCCTCCTTGCCAACTACCTCAACCCC